>NZ_QPFC01000806.1:0-8703 GCF_003427465.1 Nocardiopsis sp. TNDT3
CGTCGATTTCATGCAGGAACTCCTCAGGCGCGCGGAGGGGCTACGCTCCGAGTTCGCGCGCGCCCGCGACGCGGCAGCCCGGCTCGGTGACGCCTTCGCCGCCGGGCAACGTCCCGATGGAGCGGATCTGTCGTGCCTGTCCTCAGCCGTTGAGAACTTCGACGCCGTCTCACGCGGCCTGAGTCGTGCCACGCAAGGGGAATACACGCCCGCCGACAGTCTGGACGAGCTGGACACGAATCTGCTGCAGGCGCTCAACGACACCGCCGAGACCGCGCTGTGCGCCAGGTTCGCCGCGGTGTCCGGTCCTACCGAGCTGGAGGAAGCTCTGGCACTGGTCCGCGCCGCAGCCGCCGGACGTGAGCACATCGAACACCTCCGACTACTCGCCGACCTCTCCGACGCCGTGGCCAAGGGCCCCTACACCGAGGCGGCCACCGGGCTGCTCAGCCGTGCCCTGACCAGTTTGCCCACGGCTTGGCAGCCGATCGCCATGGCCATCACCCAGGGAAGCTTCACGACGGACAGTGTCCGCCATGAGCCCGTCCCCGAGCTGGAACGTGCCAGGAACGCACCAGCTCCAGACGGGACCGGAGGACCGGGGGCCTTCCAGGAGGCTCAACCCGGCAAGGAGTTCACAGAAGAGGAGGCTAGGGGGACCGCAGAGCAGCAGGAGTCCTGCGAACCGGGGGAGGACGGAGAACCGCGAAACACCTCCGTTGGCACCGACTCCCCGGTTAGCGGAGACCAGTCGCTCGAAGCGCTGGACGTACGCATCGCCCGGGAGAGCGCGCTGCGCTCCTCATCGGACACGAATGACGAAAAGGACGTCGAAGCCGTCAAGCGGAACGGCACACCTTCGTCTCCGGCTTCCGGGGAAGCGGACCGGCACGGACCAGGAACCGCCATACATGGTGAGACGGTCCCCACGGAGGGGAAACAGGACGCTCTCACGGCCGTCGGCAGCGGAGAGCAGGCTGCCCCCGCCGAGGACACCAGTACCGATGAACACGTCCCCTCGCCCGTCTTCGAGGAGCCCGTCACCACCTCCCCCACCGATGACTCCCCAGCGGAGGCCACGGACGGAAAGCCGTCTCCGGCAGCCTCCGCGTCCTCGGCGCCTCCGGTCAGGGCGACTGTCGCCGACCCCCGCGTCCAGCGCCTGGACACGGAGGCGGTCGGCCGCGGCCGCTTGGCACTGAGCGGCTGGCTACACCGTTCCGCGGGCTCTCCCGACAACGTGGCTCGGGCCAGGTTCGCCGCCGCACTGGCACACGAGGTGATCGAGACCGGCGGCGACCTCTCCGACCGTTTCCGGGCGCAGGCCTCGGTCCTCGCGGACGACCTCCCCGACAGCAGGGACGAACGCGTGCTGGTCTGGGCCGCCGCGCTGCGCGCCGGGCTGGTGAGCCCCTCCTTCGAGTCCTACCACCTGCTGGAGCGCGCCTCAGGCGCGGTCAACGGGTGCCCTGCCCTCACCGCGCTCAGCGAGGCCTTCACCGAGGCCGCCCAGAGCGGCGTGCGGCTCAACGCGGCGGAGAACCGTCAGCACCTGCGTGACACCGGTATGCAACGCCGACGCCGAGAGGAGGCGGTCCGCCAAGCCCGGGAGGACAGCGACCACGCCTCACGACGCAAGATCAACTACCAGGGCGCTACCGAAGTGTGGCGGACGATGGTTTCCCTCAAAGGGGAGCTGCGCCCCCTCATCGACATCCCCGCCCAGGACGACGGTGCCCGGTTGGGAGAGCTCGCGCGGTTCGACGTGTTCGATCCGGAGCGGCTGGTGGACGAGGTGCACGCCCGCCTCGGAAAGCGCGTGCGCTCTCCGCGCAAGCGCATCGAGGCACGGGCTCGTCAGGCCCTGCTGCGCTACATCGAGGACCTACGGAGCAACGCCAGGGTGTGGGCCGACACCGTGTACCACATGGAGAACCTGGAGCAGGCCGAGGAGGGAGGCATGTGGGGCTTGGACGGGCTCAACCGGTTGAGCTCGACCACCGGTGAACACTTCGTCCCTGCCTTGGCCGAACTGGACGGGCTCGGCCAAGGCAGTTTCACCGGCGCGCTCGACGCCGCACGGCAGCTCCTGCAGGGGGTGAACCGGCTCCTGGAGGGGGAACCTCCCGTCTCCAGCCTCCTACCCGGGGACCTGGTGCTCACCCGCGACCTGCTGCTCATCCCGGACTGCCGCGTCACTCCGGACGGTGAATGCGAGCGCCTGCCCTCCCACGAGGCCCTGGAACAGGTGCTCACAGAGCCCGCCGACTGGGGGCGCTCATTCGAGCAGCGGGTGGAGCGCGCGGATTTGGCCGGGGCTGAGCTGCTGGTCAAGGCGGCCCGCGCGGAGAATCCGGCGCTGGCCGACGAGCTTGCGGGCCGTATCGAGAGCCGAGTGGAGAAAGAACGCGCGTCCCTGGCCTCGAAGGTTCGGTCCTTCCAGTCCACGGTGGCACTGCACCGCCTGTACGGTTCGCTGTCCGAGGACGAGGCGAACCACTTGCATGATCGCGCCAACGGCCTGGTTTCCGATCCTGCTCGCCTCGACTTCGACGTGCTCGACGACCGGCTCCGCCTGTTGGCGGAGGAGGCTGAGCACCTACGCGAGAAGTGCGTGCACAGGCAGCGGCAGGAGGTGGAGCGCCAAGCCGAGGAGAATCCCGACGTGGCGCGGTACTCCGAGCGGCTGAACAGCTTCCTGGACAACGGCCGTATCACCACCTGCGACGAACTGCTCTCCCGGTTGAGGAAGGGCGAGCCCGTCCCGGAGGAGAACAGCGGTCCCGACCACTTCGCGAACTTCTTTCCCCGGTATCCCCAGGTACTGGAGAGCACCCGGCAGCCCAGGGAGCGTCACCACCCCGTCACCTCGGAGCTGCGTGCCCTGTTCAGGGTGGAGGGGACCGCACCGGAGAAGGCGATACCCACGCGCGCGCACCGGGAACTCCTGGCTCCGCAACTGGCCGAGCAGCGCACGGGGACCGACCGGGCCACCGCCTATGAAGCACTGCGCCAGTGGAACACCCTCTCCCAGGGCCCCCAGAGCAGCGGCAACCGGCGCACCGCCGTCAACAGCGTCTTGGCCCTGCTAGGGGTGGGCGGTGAGCTCGATCCCGAGGAATCGGGAGCGAAAGCCGAACGGCGCGGCCAGCGCGACTTCGTCCACATGGACCTGACCGGTGTGACCCCATCCGGGGAAGCCCTTCTGCCGGACTTCGGTTCCAGGATGAGTCCGAGCGGCGCGCGCCTGAGGCTGCAACTGGTGTGGGGTCAGCCGTCGCCTTTGGAGTTCGGTGAGTGGCTGCGCACCAACACCGCCGAGGACCAAACGGTGCTCGTGCTGTACTTCGGACTGCTGTCCGAGAACCAGCGGACGGAGTTGGCAGAACAGGCGCGAACCCGAGGCGGTCCGGTGACAGCCGTAGTCGATGAGGCGGTGATCGCCTACCTGGCAGCGCTGGCCCGTCCCGAGTGGTCGACCACGGTGCGGCTTACCGCCCCGTTCACGGTCTCAAAGCCCTTCCAGTCCGAGCGGATGATCCCTGAGGAGATGTTCTACGGACGACGCGAGGCTTTGGAGGCGGTGATGGCACGCTCAGGCGCCCACTTCGTCTACGGCGGCCGCCAGCTGGGCAAGTCGGTGCTGCTGGCAGAGGCTGACCGGCGTCTGAGGCGCGACAACGGCCGCACCCATGTGATTACGCGTGACATCCGCTCGGTCTCCCAGGCCACCGAGGTCTGGCAGATCCTGGCCTCCTTCCTGGAAGAGAAGGGCATCTGCCGACGGGGGCAGCTGAGCCCTGCGACCAAGGAGTCGGTGTGCTCGGCCATCCGCGCCTGGTCCCGGGACAACCCCGACCGCAGGCTGATGGTGTTCCTGGACGAGGCGGACGCCTTCCTGACCATCGACGCCGACGAGCACGACTTCGCCAACGTCGTGGCCCTGCGCGACCTGATGAACACCACGGACAGCCGGTTCAAGGTGGTCTTCGCCGGTCTGCACAACACGTCCCGCTTCCGTTCCCTGCCCAACCAGCCCTTCGCGAACCTGGGCGAGCCGGTGAGCATCGGCCCGCTGCTCTCCCCCGACGCTTTCGACCTACTGGTGCGTCCCCTGCGCACGCTGGGGTTCGTCCTGCCCGACGAACTGGCCGTGAGCATCATCGCGCTGGCCAACAACGCCCCCGCATTGGTGCAGTACTTCGGTCAGGAGCTGCTGCGACGGCTGCGGTCCTCCCGACTGCCATCCCTGCCCTACACGGTGACGGCCGATGACGTGGACGCGGTGCAGACGGGTCAGGGGATGACCACGGCCTTCCGCCAGCGGTTCGACTGGACCCTGGACCTCGACCTCAGGTACAAGGTGATCGCCTACGCGGTCGCCCTCCACACCATCGATGACCGCGAGCAGGTGGTACGGCAGAGGTTCCTGCTGGACGAGTGCCGGACATGGTGGCCGAACGGGTTCGAGGACTGCTCCCTGGATGAGTTCACCTCACTGGTGGAGGAGTGCGTGGATCTGGGGGTGCTCGCCGCAGCGGACGAGGAGAACGGTTACCGGCTGCGGACCCCCCACATCCTCACACTGCTCGGCGGTTACCAGCGCGTGGAGCGCGAACTGGAGAACGCGCAGGAGAACTACGAGAAGCCGGGTGTGTTCGACTCAGCCTCCTACCGGCGCACACACGGCGGTGGCCCCGGCCTGTCCCCGCTCACGGCTGGACAGACGGCCCTGCTCACCCGCCATGACGACAGGATCCGACTGGTGATCGGCTCCCGGGCCACGCAGGTGGACCTCGTCCCGGCCGCACTACAACAGGTCAAGGACGAACTGGGTGCACACGTGTGGGAGGTGCACCGGCAGGGGCTTACCCTGAACGGCGCCTTCCAGCGTTGCCTGGAGAACGGCAAGAACATAGTCCTCGTCCACCTGTCCGGATCCGTGGCGGGCGCGGTGCGCCAGTTGAAGGAGGCTGACGAACTACGGCGGACCTGCCCCTACCGCGTGCACGTGGTCGCGGTGGTCCAGCCTGCTCTGACCGGGGTGATCGGAGCGGCCATGGGCTACCCGTTCGAGACAGGCGAGGACCCGGTCCTGGACAGGGTCGAGGTCGTGGAGCTGCGCCGCTTCGGACCGTCCGGCCTACGCCAGTGGCGGTTGCTGGACCACTTCTCCCGACTGGTCGACGAGTCCGTGCAGACGCGCCTCCTCCAGGTGACCGGAGGATGGCCCTACCTGGTCAACAAGGTCATCGGACAGGTGGTCGGACAGGACCGGGAACCCGCCCAGGTGCTCGACGAGACCGAGAGGCGACTGGCAGGCTCCGACGGCGCCTCCTTCCTCACCTACACCGGACTCCGGGACGCCCCCGAGCTCGTGCAGGCGTGGCGCCAGATCAGCGAGTACGGCATCCCCGAGGAGGCCAAGGAGCTCGCCGAACTGATCAGGATGGCCGCCGACACCGATCCCGGGAACAACCCCGAACTGGCCCGTGTCGCCGCACGGGGGCCGCTGGCCCTGCTGGGGGTCGTGGAGGTCCTGCGCGGGTTGGGTGCCCTGGTCCCCGTGGCCTCTGAGAGGAACCCGAAACAGATCTTGCTGCGTCCCGAACCAGTTCTGGACGCGGTCTTCCGGCAGGTCAGCACCATACACAGCGAGGAGGCGTGACCTCCCCGGACATCCGCGGCCTGGACCTGGTCGCGGAGGCGGTGATGGCCCGTCCTGGTTTCGCTGGCCCGGAGACCGCCCCCGATGAACTGGTGTCCGCGCGCCCCGGTTGGCTCCTGAACCTGCTGGCGGAGTTTCCGCCGCTGCGCACCCTGGTACGCGCGCGTTCAGCCGAGGCCTGCGCGGCCCTGGTGGCGTCCCCCGCACCGGAGGAGCGTGATGAGGCGCTGTGCCGACTGATGCTCCACTCCGATCCCGGTGTACGCGATGCCGCCGCGAGGATCGCGCTCACGGCACCCCCGCCGTCACCAGTGGTGGTCGCAGCCACCGCCGCCCCGAATGACGCGGCGGACAAACGGGTGCGCACCCTCGAACGGCGTCTGGCCGAGAGCCAGAAACGGCGAAGACAGGCCGAGGGCAAGCTCAGGCATCTGCGGCTGGAACGCGACCGGGCCTTGGCCGCAGAGAGCAGGGAGACCGGGCGCCGAGAGGAGACCGCTGAGGAGGTGGAGCAGGCGCGGGCCGAGACGGACCTGTTGAGGGCCGAGCACCGCGACCCCCGGGTGTTGGGCCGCCGGTTGTTGCGTCTGTGGGACACCGACGGCCCCGCGCAGTCCAGCGATCCGAGGGAGAGGGAGACCGTCTCTCCGGAGGGCCCGGTGCGCACCGCGATGCGCGGTGCCGTGCGGGTGGCCGGTGCCGACGCCGGGGTGTTCATCCGTGTGCTGCGCTCCTTGGCTGATCCGCAGTGGGAGGAGCGCAGGGGCACGGCCCGGCTGACGGCTGGCGGGGATCGGGCACCCCGCGTGGTGCAGTTGGGCGGCGGTACCGAGATCGGCGGTTCCTGCGTGCTGATCGAGGCGGGTTCCACCCGGATCCTCGTCGACGCGGGACTTCGCCAGGCCGGACCGGGAGGACAGGTGGCCCCTCCCGGACTGGTCGACCTCTCGCCAGGTCCGCTGGACGCTGTGGTGGTCACCCACGCGCACAACGACCACGCCGGGTACGTTCCCGAACTGCTCCGCGACCGGGGCCCGTTCCCGATCGTCACCACCCCCGTGACCGCCGAGCTTCTGCCCACCATGTGGACGGACACCGCCAAGGTGGCACGCGGGCTCGGGAGCGCCCGTCCTCCGGGGGCCGGGGTCTCCTACGGCCGGGAAGAGGTGCGTGCGGCCAGTGCGGCACTGGTCCCCTTGGGGGTGGGAACCGAACGGATCATCGGCGACCTGGCCGTGGAGCTGTTCCCCGCCGGGCACGTGGTCGGCGCGGCGGGGGTCGTGGTACGGGCCGGGGAATACCGCGCGGTGATCACCGGTGACGTCGCCGACTTCGCTCAGGCGAGCGTGGGCGCCTGCGAGATACCGCAGAGCGCACGAGGTGCCGACCTGCTGGTGGTGGAGTCGACCTGCTGTGACCAGCTGCTGGGGCACCGTGACCACACGGTGAAGCGCATGCTGGACACCGTGGACCGGGTGTGCAGCGGCGGAGGACGCGTCCTGGTGCCCGCCATGTCGCTGGGCCGGGCCCAGGAGGTGGCCCTCATCCTTCGACACGGGCTTCCCGAGGTTCCGGTCCTCGTCGACGGTATGGCCAGGACCATCGCGGAACTGGTCGGACAGGCCACCGCCGGGACCGACAGGCCGGTGCGGGTGCTGGGAGACAACGTACGCGGCGTCGTCGGAAGTCAGCGCACGAGGTTGGTGGAGACGTTCCGGGGCGGAGTGGTGATCAGTCCGGCGAGCAGCATGTCCGGAGGCCCTGTGGTCGAATGGGCCAGGACAGTACTACCCGATCCGCGCAGCGCTGTGCTCGTGGCTGGCCGCCAGGACGAGGAGTCCCCCGGAGGCAGACTGGCAGGCCTGGTGAACGGCGGCAATCGGCGTTTCGTCCTTCAAGGACGTTCGTGGACCGAGGAGGTCGACGTCCGGGCGAGGATGGCTGACACACGACTGTCCGCGCACGCCGATCAGCAAGGGCTCCTCCGGATCGTGGAGGAGATCGGAGCACGAAGAGTCAGATTGGTGCACGGCTTTCCCAAACAGCAGCACTCCTTTGGAAAGCTGCTCACCGGACGGGGATACCAGTGGGAACTTGGCGTGCACGGAGCCTAAGCCCCGATCCCGTTCGTATGCGAACGCTAGCAAGGGCCTAAGGTGTTGGCGCTCTCCGGAGTCGGCGAGGAGGAAGAAGCGCGGGCGAGCGACACCCGGAGAAGTACGACCAGCCGCTGACGAACGGCGTTAGGCCGGGCGGAGGGACCGTGCTCGATGGCGCCGGGCGCGGCGAGCGCGGCCGACGACGGGACCCCGCCGCTGTTGATTCGGCCCCGGAGGCGCGGCGCCTCCCCCACCAGGCAGGAGGGTGCGCCGGGAAGGCGAAAACGGGGCTTAGCGGATGTTTTTCGCCCCTGGCGGGCGTATATAGAGACACACCCGAAACAGCCAGCCTGGAGTGCCCCAGGTCACATGTGCCACACTCGGCGCACCGGACGATGTTTTGGGATCGGGGTGGCCCCTGGACGCCGGAGGTGGTTCGACCTCAGGTCAGCGGGGAATCTTGACGTGGACCGACGCGTTACACCCCGCGAGACCGCACAAGCGCCTGGAGGCACCCACACGATGGCCGAGCGAGCACTTCGCGGCACCCGGCTCGGGGCGACGAGCTACGAGAACGACCGCAACACCGACCTGGCTCCGCGGCAGGAAGTCACCTACGACTGCACCCGGGGCCACCGCTTCTCGGTCACCTTCGCGACCGAGGCAGAGATTCCCGCCGAGTGGGAGTGCCGTTTCTGCGGCGACCGCGCCCTGCGGCGGGACGGCTCCGGCGAGGAGCCCAAGAACGCCAAGCCCACGCGCACCCACTGGGACATGCTGCTGGAGCGCCGGAGCATGGAGGACCTGGAAGAGGTCCTCGCCGAGCGCCTGGCCCTGCTCCGCGCCCGCCGCCGCGAGGAGGCGGCCAAGGTGGAGGAGATCGCCAGGCAGCGGCAGAGCGCCTGAGACACCCCGCGACACCCGGGGGGGGGGGGG
>NZ_QPFC01000807.1:0-7598 GCF_003427465.1 Nocardiopsis sp. TNDT3
CAATCAACCGCGGTTCGTCCTCGGCGGACGCGGGGGCGGCGCCCAGCGCGGGCAGCAGCACCGCGGCGGCGAGCGCGGAGGCGAGCAGGGCCTTGGACGTCACGGGCGTCTCCGTTTCAGGGGTACGGCGGACGCGGCGGGAAGCCGCCGCGGCGGTCGCCGCCCGGCGGCGCCGGCGCTTCGGCACCGGCGTGTCGGCGGCAGGGCCATCGTCGGCCGCCGACCGGGGACGCCCGGCGCCGCGACACGGGCGTTTCCCTCCGCTTGACCGGAAGGCGCCCCTCCGGTGACCGCGCCTCCGGAGCCGCCAGCGACCGCGTCCCCGAAGCCACCCCAGGGGAACCCCGACCCTCCCTGATCTTGCGGGTCAAGGTTCTCCCCGACTTGTCCCGGGGTTCGCCCATATCCCCGATCAGAGTGCCCAGGTCGGGAACATCCCGGTCCGGCCGCCCGTTGTCAGGACGTAGGAACCAACTTGAGTCGGGTCAACTCAACTGACTTGACAGCCCTCAACCGACGAAGCAAAATTACGTCCGAACGACTCAACTTTGACGGAGGAAGCAACCATGGCACGTGCGGTCGGAATCGACCTCGGTACGACGAACTCGTGTGTCGCGGTCCTGGAGGGCGGCGAGCCCACGGTCATCGCCAACGCCGAGGGCGCCCGTACCACCCCGTCCGTCGTCGCCTTCGCCAAGAACGGTGAGGTGCTCGTCGGCGAGGTCGCCAAGCGCCAGGCGGTCACCAACGTCGACCGCACCATCCGCTCGGTCAAGCGCCACATCGGCACCGACTGGACGGTGAAGATCGACGACAAGACCTTCAACCCCCAGCAGATCAGCGCCTTCGTGCTCCAGAAGCTCAAGCGCGACGCCGAGGCCTACCTGGGCGAGGACGTGACCGACGCGGTCATCACCGTCCCGGCCTACTTCAGCGACTCCCAGCGCCAGGCCACCAAGGAGGCCGGCACCATCGCGGGCCTCAACGTCCTGCGCATCATCAACGAGCCGACCTCGGCCGCGCTGGCCTACCACCTGGAGAAGGAGGACGAGGCCACCATCCTGGTCTACGACCTCGGTGGCGGCACCTTCGACGTCTCCCTCCTGGAGGTCGGCGACGGCGTCGTGGAGGTCAAGGCGACCAACGGCGACAACCACCTGGGCGGCGACGACTGGGACCAGGCCATCGTCGACTGGCTGGTCGAGCGCTTCAAGAACTCCAACGGCGTGGACCTGTCCAAGGACAAGATGGCCCTCCAGCGCCTGCGCGAGGCCGCGGAGAAGACCAAGATCGAGCTGTCCAGCTCCAGCGAGTCGGCGATCAACCTGCCCTACATCACGGCCTCGGCCGAGGGCCCGCTGCACCTGGACGAGAAGCTCTCCCGCGCCGAGTTCCAGCGCCTGACCGCCGACCTGGTCGAGCGGACCAAGACCCCGTTCCAGCAGGTCCTCAAGGACGCCGGGATCAGCCTGGACCAGATCCACCACGTGGTCATGGTCGGCGGCTCCACCCGTATGCCCGCCATCGTGGACCTGGTCAAGGAGATGACCGGCAAGGACCCCAACAAGGGCGTCAACCCGGACGAGGTCGTGGCCATCGGCGCCTCGCTCCAGGCCGGTGTGCTCAAGGGCGAGGTCAAGGACGTCCTGCTGCTGGACGTCACCCCGCTGTCGCTGGGCATCGAGACCAAGGGCGGCGTGTTCACCAAGCTCATCGAGCGCAACACGACCATCCCGACCAAGCGCTCCGAGATCTTCACGACGGCCGACGACAACCAGCCGTCCGTGCAGATCCAGGTGTACCAGGGTGAGCGCGACATCGCCCAGTACAACAAGAAGCTGGGCGTCTTCGACCTGACCGGTCTGCCCCCGGCGCCGCGCGGCGTCCCGCAGATCGAGGTCGCCTTCGACATCGACGCCAACGGCATCGTCAGCGTCACCGCGAAGGACCTGGGCACCGGCAAGGAGCAGTCCGTCACCATCTCCGGCGGCTCCGCGATGTCCAAGGACGACATCGACAAGATGGTCCGCGAGGCCGAGCAGTACGCGGAGGAGGACCGCAAGCGCCGCGAGGAGGCCGAGGTCCGCAACAACGCCGAGTCCCTCGTCTACCAGACCGAGAAGGTCATCAAGGACAACGAGGACAAGGTCCCGGCGGACGTGCGCTCCGAGACCGAGGCCGCCGTCGCCGAGCTGAAGACCGCGCTGGAGGGCTCCGACGTGGAGGCCATCCGCACCGCGAGCGAGAAGGTCGCGCTGGCCAGCCAGAAGATCGGCTCCGCCATCTACAGCCAGGGCCAGCAGGGCGCCGAGGGCGACGCCCAGGGCGCCCAGAGCTCCGCCGACGACGCCGACGTCGTGGACGCCGAGATCGTCGACGAGGACAACAAGGGCACCCAGGGCAACCAGCAGTCCTGAACCCGGGTCGAGTCGAGGAAGGAGGCGTGTCTCAGATGGCACCGTCGGAGAACACCAACGGCACCGGCGACGGTGAGGAGCGCCAGGGGCCGGTGATCCGGGACAACCGCCGGATCGACCCGGAGACCGGGCAGGTCCGCAACCCCGAGGCCGAGGGCGACGCGACCGAGGAGATCCCCGAGGTCGCCGAGGAGGAGGTCGTCGAGGCCGACCTGGAGGACGTAGAGGTCCCCGACACCCCCGAGTCGGTGGTGTCGGAGGCGATCAACGCGGACGAGCGGGTCGTCGAGCTCACCAACGACGTCAAGCGGGTGCAGGCGGAGTACGCCAACTACCGCAAGCGCGTGGACCGCGACCGCGTGGCCGTCCGTGAGATCGCCACAGCCCAGGTCCTCGGCGAACTGCTGCCGATCCTGGACGACGTCGGCCGGGCCCGTGAGCACGACGAGCTCAACGGCGGGTTCAAGGCGGTGGGCGAGGCCCTGGAGGCCGTGGTCACCAAGTTGGGCCTGGAGCGGTACGCGGAGAAGGACGACGAGTTCGACCCCAACCTCCACGAGGCGCTCACCCTGGTCCCCGTCCCGGGCATCTCGGTCCAGACCGTGATCGAGGTGTTCCAGCCCGGGTACCGCATCGGTGAGCGGATCCTGCGTCCGGCCCGCGTGGTCGTCGGCGATCCCGCCGACGGCGGCGCGGAGGCCGCGGCCGGTTCCGCCGCCGAGGGCGACGCCCCCGGCGGGGAGTCCCCGGCCGCGGACGGCGCCGACGGCGGGGAAGACGACAGGTAACGGGTCCACCCGTTGATCCTCCGGCCCGACACGGTGCGGGGTCACATGGAAGCATCGGACGCAACCGGCACCAGCGGGGGAAGGCACCAGTCGATGAGCACCAAGGACTACCTGGAGAAGGACTACTACAAGGTCCTGGGAGTCTCAAAGACCGCCTCGAAGGACGAGATCAAGCAGTCCTACCGCAAACTGGCCAGGGAGAACCACCCGGACGCGAACGCCGACGACCCCGGCGCGGCCGACCGCTTCAAGGAGATCTCCGAGGCCTACAACGTCCTGTCGGACGAGAAGCGCCGCAAGGAGTACGACAACGCGCGGTCGCTGTTCGGCAGCTCCTACCGCCCCGGCGGCGGCACCGGCCCCGGCGGGTTCGACATGGGCGACCTGTTCGGCCAGGGCACGGGCGGAACGGGGACCGCGGGCGGCGGCGAGCGGCTGAGCGACCTCTTCGGCGGGCTGTTCGGCGGCCGCGGGCGCGGCGGGACCACCCGCAGCAGACGCGGCGCCGACGTCGAGACCGAGACCACACTGACCTTCCGCGAGGCGGCCGAGGGGGCCACGCGCTCCTTCCAACTGGCCAGCGAGTCGGCCTGCCCCACCTGTAAGGGCACCGGCGCCAAGTCGGGCACCGCCCCGCGGATGTGCCCCAAGTGCTCCGGTACCGGGCACGAGAACACCAACCTGGGCGGCTTCTCGCTGTCCGAGCCGTGCAGCGAGTGCAAGGGCCGCGGCCTGGTCGTGGACGACCCCTGCCTCACCTGCAACGGCAGCGGGCGCGGCAAGAGCACCCGCACCGTCCAGACCCGCATCCCCGGCGGCGTGTCCGACGGGCAGCGGATCAGGATCAAGGGCAAGGGCGCGCCGGGCGAGAACGGCGGCCCGGCGGGTGACCTCTACGTCGTCGTCCACGTGAAGGAGCACCCGGTGTTCGGCAGGAGCGGCGACAACGTGACGATCACCGTCCCGGTGACCTTCCCCGAGGCGGCGCTGGGCGCGGACGTGCGCATCCCCACCCTCAACGGCTTCCCGGTGACCGTGAAGGTCCCGCCGGGCACGCAGAACGGGCACAAGCTGCGGGTGCGCGGCAAGGGCGCGAACCGCAAGGACGGCACCACGGGCGACATGCTCGTCACGATCGAGGTGGCGGTACCGAGGACTCTCAACGGAGACGCACGCGAGGCTCTGGAGAAGTTCCGCGCGGCGACCTCCGACTACGACCCGCGCGACGGACTCGAAACGCGGGCGAAGGGTGCGTGAACGACGTGAACGACTCCTTCGGCGCTGACGCTCCGGTCTACGTGATCTCGGTCGCCGCGGAGCTGGCGGGGATGCACCCGCAGACCCTGCGCCAGTACGACCGACTGGGGATCGTCTCGCCGGGCCGCGCGTCCGGCCGCGGGCGCCGCTACTCCATGCGCGACGTGCAGACGCTGCGCCAGGTGCAGCGGCTGTCCCAGGAGGAGGGCATCAACCTCGCCGGGATCAAGCGGATCCTGGAACTGGAGCACGAGGTGGAGCAGCTGCGGGAGCAGGTGTTCCACCTGGCCAACGAGCTGGAGGCGGCCCGCCGTGCGGTGGCCCGCCGGGGCCGCCCGGCCGACGGCGGCACGGGGGTGCGCGGTGAGCTGGTGCGCCGCACCCGCGTGACGATCTTCAACACCGCCGAGCCCGGGAACGACGACGAGGAGCGGGGCAGGGGCCGCGGCGCCCCGGGCCGCGCCGACGACGAGCAGGACTGACGGAACTCCGCCACGGCGACACGGGGGCGCGGTCGGCCATCGGACATCACCCCCCGTGACACGACTTGTGAAAGGAGTCACCGCGCATGAACTACAAGCTCACCAAGAAGAGCCAGGAGGCCCTGTCGGTGGCGATCCGCCGGGCCACCACGGACGGCAGTCCGCAGACGGAGCCCGTGCACCTGCTGGCGGCCCTGCTGGACCAGGCGGAGGGCATCACCCGCCCGCTGCTCAAGGAGGTCGGGGCCAACCCGGACGCGCTCCGGGACAAGGTCGAGGCGGCCGTCGGCGCGCTGCCCAAGGCGGCCGGTTCCACGGTCAGCTCGCCCAGCTCCTCGCGCCAGCTGATCGTCTCCATCAACACCGCGGCCCAGCGCGCGCAGCAGATGGAGGACGAGTACGTCTCCACCGAGCACCTGCTGGTGGGGCTGGCCGCGGACGGCGGCGAGGCGTCGAAGCTGCTCACCGAGGCCGGTGCCACCCCCGACGCGCTCCTGGAGGGGTTCGAGCGGGTGCGCGGCTCGGGGAAGGTGACCTCGGAGAACCCGGAGGACACCTACCAGGCCCTGGAGAAGTACGGGGTGGACCTGACCGAGCGGGCCCGTGAGGGCAAGGTGGACCCGGTGATCGGCCGCGACGGCGAGATCCGGCGGGTCGTCCAGGTGCTCAGCCGCCGCACCAAGAACAACCCCGTGCTCATCGGTGAGCCGGGCGTGGGCAAGACCGCGGTCGTGGAGGGCCTGGCCCAGCGGATCGTGGCCGGTGACGTGCCGCAGTCCCTGGTGGGCAAGCGCCTGGTGAGCCTGGACCTGTCCGCGATGGTGGCGGGCGCCAAGTACCGGGGCGAGTTCGAGGAGCGGCTCAAGGCGGTGCTCTCGGAAATCAAGGAGTCCGAGGGCCAGGTCATCACGTTCATCGACGAGCTGCACACGATGGTGGGCGCCGGCGCGGCCGAGGGCGCCATGGACGCGGGCAACATGCTCAAGCCCATGCTGGCGCGCGGTGAGCTGCGCATGGTGGGCGCGACCACCCTGGACGAGTACCGGGAGAAGATCGAGAAGGACCCCGCGCTGGAGCGGCGCTTCCAGCAGGTCATGGTGGGCGAGCCCTCGGCCGCGGACACGATCGCGATCCTGCGCGGGCTCAAGGGCCGCTACGAGGCGCACCACAAGGTGCAGATCGCCGACTCGGCCCTGGTGGCCGCCGCGACCCTGTCCGACCGCTACATCACGGCGCGGTTCCTGCCGGACAAGGCGATCGACCTCATCGACGAGGCGGCGTCCCGGCTGCGCATGGAGATCGACTCCAGCCCGGTGGAGATCGACGAGCTCCAGCGCACCGTGGACCGCCTGAAGATGGAGGAGATGGCGCTCGACAAGGAGTCGGACCCGGCCAGCCGCCAGCGGCTGGAGCGGCTGCGCGCGGACCTGGCCGACCGCCAGGAGCAGCTCAACGGGCTCGTGGCCCGCTGGGAGCAGGAGAAGGCCGGCCTCAACCGGGTCGGCGAGCTCAAGGGGCAGCTCGACGACCTGCGCACGCGGGCCGAGCTGGCCCAGCGCGAGGGCGACTTCGGCGAGGCCTCCCGGCTGATGTACGGGGACATCCCGCAGCTGGAGAAGCAGGTCGAGGAGGCCAGCCGGGACGAGGAGAGGGCGGCCAGCCGGGGCGACGCCGCCATGGTCAAGGAGGAGGTGGGCGCCGACGAGGTCGCCGACGTGGTGTCGGCGTGGACCGGCATCCCCGTGGGGCGTCTGATGGAGGGCGAGACCTCCAAGCTGCTGCGCATGGAGGACGAGCTGGGCAGGCGCCTCATCGGGCAGAAGGACGCCGTGGCCGCGGTGTCGGACGCGGTGCGGCGGGCGCGGGCGGGCATCTCCGACCCGGACCGGCCGACGGGGTCGTTCCTGTTCCTGGGCCCCACGGGCGTGGGCAAGACCGAGCTGGCCAAGGCGCTGGCGGAGTTCCTCTTCGACGACGAGCGCGCGATCGTGCGGATCGACATGAGCGAGTACTCCGAGAAGCACTCGGTGTCGCGGCTGGTGGGCGCGCCCCCCGGTTACGTGGGGTACGAGGAGGGCGGCCAGCTGACCGAGGCCGTGCGCCGCCGCCCGTACACGGTGGTGCTGCTGGACGAGGTGGAGAAGGCGCACCTGGAGGTGTTCGACACCCTGCTCCAGGTGCTGGACGACGGCCGCCTGACCGACGGCCAGGGCCGTCAGGTGGACTTCCGCAACACCATCCTCATCCTCACCTCCAACCTGGGGTCGCAGTTCCTGGTGGACCAGTCGCTGGAGGAGTCGGTGCGCCGCGACCGCGTGCTCGACGTGGTGCGCGCGACGTTCAAGCCGGAGTTCCTCAACCGGCTGGACGACGTGATCATGTTCGACGCGCTGTCCACCGAGGACCTGACGCGGATCGTGGACCTGCAGATCGACAAGCTGGCCCGGCGGCTGGCGGACCGGCGGCTGGGGCTGGAGGTGACGGAGGGCGCCCGTGAGTGGCTGGCGCTGACCGGTTACGACCCCAACTACGGCGCGCGTCCGCTGCGCCGCCTGGTGCAGTCCTCGATCGGCGACCCGCTGGCGCGCGAGCTGCTGTCGGGCGACCTGGCCGAGGGCGCCACCGTGGTGGTGGACGTGGACGAGGGCGCGGAC
>NZ_QPFC01000808.1:0-4220 GCF_003427465.1 Nocardiopsis sp. TNDT3
GCCCCGCACATCCGATGACCCGCCCGCTCTCTCCCCGGAGGCCGCAGTGATGGACACGACCGACCAGACGCCCGCCACCGAACCCGCGCCCGGATCGCGCTGGGAGGCCGTCCAGCCCTGGCTCAGCCTCGCCTGCCGCGTCGGGCTGGCCGCCGTCCTGGTCTTCGCCGCCGTCTCCAAGTTCCCCCCGGCCCTGTCCGTCCAGGCGGTCGAGGCCTACGACCTCTTCCCCGCCGAGGTCGCGCGGTTCATCGGCTACACCCTCCCCCTGTTCGAACTCGCCCTGGCCGCCCTGCTCCTGGTCGGGCTCGCCACCCGCTACGTCGGCGCCGTCAGCGCGCTGCTCATGGTCGTCTTCATCGCCGGGATCCTCTCCGCCATGGCCCGGGGCCTGAGCATCGACTGCGGCTGCTTCGGCGGCGGCGGACAGGTCGACCCGGAGGAGACCACCTACGGGCTCTCCATCGCCCGCGACATCGCCTTCGCGGCGATGGGCGCCTTCGTCGCGGTCTGGCCGCGTTCGCCCTTCGCCGTCGACCGCGCACTCGGCCTCTTCCGGTGACCCCGGACGGCCGACCGTATCCAGCAGTGAGGAACAGGGGAAGACATGGGCAGTGAAGCGCGCAGGCGCTCCCGAGAGAAACTCAAGGAACAGAGGGAGAAGGACCAGCGCAGGGCCAAGCGCAACAGAACCCTCATCGTGGTGGGCGTCGCCGCCGCGGCGGTGCTGCTCATCGTCGGCATCGGCTACGTCGCCCTCAACGCCGACCGCCGCAGCGGCGAGTACGAGGGGGCCCTGGCGCCCACCACCCTCCAACAGGACGGCAGCGTCGTCATGGCCCAGGAGGGCGCCTCGGCCCCCGTCGTCGAGGTCTACGCCGACTACCAGTGCCCCGCCTGCCGCCAGTTCGAACTCCTCAACGGCGGCGTCCTCAAGGAGAACGCCGCCCAGGGCGAGGCCATCGTCCACTACCGGCCGGTCAGCATCTTCGCCCAGCAGCCCGTGCCCCTGAGCAGCAACTCGCTGCGGGCCGGGGCCGCCGCCCGCGCCGCCGCCGACCACGACCGGTTCGTGCGCTACAACGACATCCTCTTCGAGCACCAGCCCACCGAGCGCACCGAGGGCTTCACCGTCGACCAGCTCAAGGAGTGGTTCGCCGAGACCGGCCCCAGCCCGGAGCAGCAGGAGCAGTTCGACCAGCGGGTGGACGACGAGGCCGCCGTGGTCTCCCGGTTCACCGAGGAGTTCCTGCCCGCACTGTCCGAGGACGCCATGGCGCAGATCGGCGAGGAGACCCTCGCCACCATGGTGCTGTCCGACCTGCTCGCCTGGGGTGCCGAGCACGGCCACGACCCCTCGTTCCTGGAGGGGACCTACACGGGCCAGATCATCGAAGCCACCGGGAACGCCTACACTCGCTACAGCGGAGACAACGCCTTCCGCGGAACGCCCTCCGTCTACATCAACGGTGAGTTGCTCGACAACGACACCGCCATGACCGCCCGGGGCCTCAACGAGGCGATCGCCTCAGCGGAACCCGGCGAGGTCGACACCCAACCCACAGGCGACGGGGGTGGCGCGGAGTAGCCATCCCCGAAGACACCCCCGCACGCGGGGCGAACCCGAGAGCAGACCAGTGACATTGTCGTCGACAGCCACGGAGGGCGCGGTCGAGTTCGGCCGGGCCCTCGCGGCCTTCCCCAGCCCGCAGGTCAACTCCATCCCCATCGGGCCGCTGCAGATCCACTTCTACGCCCTGTGCATCCTCGCCGGAGTCATCGTCGCGGTGCTGTGGAGCGAACGGCGCTGGGCCGCCATGGGCGGCGAGAAGGGCACCATCATGGACATGGCCGTGTGGGCCGTGATCCTGGGCCTGGTCGGCGGGCGCCTCTACCACGTCATCAGCGACGCGCAGCTGTACTTCGCCGAGGGCCGTGAGCCCATCCGCGCCCTGTACATCTGGGAGGGCGGACTCGGCATCTGGGGAGCCATCCCCATGGGCGCCCTGGGCGTGTGGCTGGTGGCCCGCAAGCGCGGCCTGTCCATGTCCAAGCTCTCCTTCGCCATCGCCCCCACCCTCCCCCTGGCCCAGGCCCTGGGCCGCTGGGGCAACTACTTCAACCAGGAGCTGTTCGGCAGGCCCACCGACCTGCCCTGGGCCGTGGAGATCACCCCCTACCCCAACGGCGCCCTGCGCCCGGGCATGGAACTGGGCGTGAGCACCTACCACCCCACCTTCCTCTACGAGTCCCTGTGGTGCCTGGGCCTGGCCGTCCTGCTGGCCTGGGCGGGCCGCCGCTACGAGCGCTCCCTCCAGGGCGGACGCCTGTTCGCCCTCTACGTCATGGGCTACTGCGCGGGCCGGTTCTGGATCGAGTACCTGCGCGTGGACCCGGCCAACGACTTCCTGGGCCTGCGCCTGAACAACTGGACCTCCCTCCTGGTCCTCCTCGCCGCCCTGGCCTACTTCGTGTGGGCGGGACGTCGCATCGACTCCTTCTCCAGCGCCGTCGTCCCCCACGGCCACGACGCCGGAACCCAGGTGTTCGGGCCCACAACCGATGGTGAGACGCGCGACGACAGCACCGTCTACAGTGCCCTGGACAGCGAGGAATCGCGTGTCGGTTCGCAAAGCTCCAGCTCACAGGAGGCGGGGACGGAATACCACCCGAGCCCTGAACGATCTAGTAGCGAGGGCTCGACCGACAGGGACGCCGGGGACACGGGAACCGAACCCGGGACGAAGCCCGAGTAGACACAGGGAAGCCACGTGGACCGGCCGTGTCCGGACACGCATCTGGGCCCCTGTACCTTTCGAGCAGACCACGGGTTGACGATTGAGAAAGACCGTGAGCAGAGCTGAGTCCGGGTACGGCCGCAGAGGCCGCCGCGCCCAAAGCGCCCGCACCGAGGACCGCACCGACGACCAGATCCTGGACCGGGACGAGGAGGGGTACGACCCCGAGGAGGACTTCTCCGCGGAGTACGGCCACACCCGTCCCGCCGACGACGGCTACGACGACGAACCCTATGACGACGGACCCTATGACGACGGGTCCTACGACGAGGACGCCTACGAAGAGGACGACGGCACCGGCGACGCCGACGCGGACGACGCCGAGGAGACAGGCGGACGCGCCTCGCGCCGCAGGAAGGGCCGCGGGGCCCGCGCCTCCTCCCGCCGCAGGAGCCCGGGCAACCGGGCCGCCGGAGGCAGGCGGGCCGGAGCCACGGGAGTCAACAAGGTCTCGGCCTTCTCCGCCGCCGCTATCAAGAGGGTCTCGGTCCTGGGCGACCGGCCCAACCAGATCGTGTACACCCTCGCCGAGCAGAGCAAGCGCAAGCGCGGCACCGCCGTGCTCGGCCTCCTGCTCGGAGCGTTCAGCATCGCGCTGATCGCCCTCCTCGGCCTGCTGTCCTACCAGCTCTTCGCCGGCAACGGCGGCGCCGTCGCGGGCGGGGACGACACGGTCGTGGCCCCGCCGGACGGGCACAGCACCCTCACCCCGGAGCTGTACCTGTCCGAGCCCAACCGCGAGGACGTCTTCGGCGCCATCAACGAGCGCCCCGAGGGCATCGAACCGATGACCGAGGAGAGCGTCTTCGACCCGGTCCGCGAGGTCGGCCTGGACGACGTGAACCTGGAGCTGCGCCAGGGCTCGGTCACCGACTCCTGCACCTCCCTGGTGTGGGGCGAGGAGCTCGGCCAGAGCCTGATCGACGCCAACTGCGTCCAGGCCGCCTCCGGCGTGTACACCGACGGCGACGAGCGGCACGTGGCCCAGTTCACCCTGTTCGATCTGGCCAACGCCGAGGCCGCGGCCGAGGTCGAGCGCGAGCTGGACCCGACCAACGCCGAGAGCGGCGCCGGGTTCCTGCTCACGCAGACCGGCGACGAGATCCCCGGCCTCCAGGACGGTTACAGCCAGGCCACGACCCAGGTCATGGGCCACTACCTGGCCGTGTTCTGGGTGGCCGACACCGACGGTTCCCCGCCCGGGGACAACGCCGACATGGCGACGCTGAGCGTCGCCTCCATGAACGCGGCGCGCTACGTCTACGAGGAGGTCGTGGCCGTGAACCAGGCGGCGGAGCAGGCCGAGGAGTAGTCTGTCCCGGCCTGTCGGAGGCCCCGATAGGATCTGCGACAGACCGACCCGAGGTCACACGAGGCGCGGCGAGGATTCCCGGCCTCACACACCCCCGAACACACCGGTCC
>NZ_QPFC01000084.1:0-7243 GCF_003427465.1 Nocardiopsis sp. TNDT3
GGGCCGCCGCGCGCCCGCCGCGGCTACCCCTCCGTCAGGGCCAGGCCGATCAGTACGCCCGCCACGATGGCCAGGGTCAGGGCGACGGCGAACGCCATTCCGAGCAGGTAGGCGTGCTGCTCGGCCCACGTCACGAGACCGGGGCGGAACCGGTCGAGCTCCTTGGGGGTGACAGGCCCCTCCGGGCCGCTGCACGGCAGTCCGAGCGCGCTCACCAGCCGGTCCATGTCCTCGGTCGTGTAGTTGGCGCCGTACACCCGGACGAGCACGCCGCCGTGCTGGTCGAGGACGAACAGTGTGTCGCAGGGGCCCCCGCGCGGCTGGACGACGGTCGCGCGGATCGTCCACACGGCGCGCGACCGCGACCGGCGCCGCTGGAAGAACGCCCCCTTGAGGACGATCTCGTGCGCGGTCAGCACGATCCTGGCTCGGTGGAGGTGCAGGGCCACCGCCGCGACCAGCACGGTCCACGCGACGCCCGTGGCCAGGGCCGCTCCCGGGCCGACGCGGAACGCGATGCCGGCGGTCGTGACCACGCCGGTCACCACCCCGACACCCAGCCTGGCCCATCCCGCCCGGAGGCCGGGCCGTAGTACGAGGTCGCCCTGAACGTGGTGCATGTGAGTACCGTCCTCTCCCGGTTCCTCGGACGCTCCCGGGCCCGCGTTGGTTCTCGTCCCCTCCGGGCGGTCGCGCACCGGCGGCGGCGCGGCCGGGGGCCGGGGTCCCGGCCGGTTTGGTGAGGGCCCCGGAGCGGGTTAGGCTGGTGGCTCTTTTCGGCGGCGCTCCCTCAACGGGTGTTGTGCGCTCTCACGGATCGGAACGAACCGGGCCCTCGCGGCGACCGGGGCGGGACCCGCGCACGCGCGCTGCCGCGTTCCTGTCCCGCCGATCCCTTCCGAGGTCGCCGCATGTCCACGACCGATTCCCCCGCCGTGCCCGTGAGCCCCGAACTCCGGGCCGAGCGAGACCGCCTCGCCGCCGCACGCGCCGCCCTGGACCGGATGCGCGCGGAGGTCGAGGGCAGCGAACTCGTCCTGGGCGACGTCGTCAACGACAAGGTCACCAACGCCGCCCTGCGCCGGGGCCGCGAGCGCCGCCTCGCGGCCCTGGCCGACGTCCCCGGGGCCCCGCTGTTCTTCGGCCGCCTCGACTTCGAGCCGGGCACCGTCTTCCTGGACGACGACGTGTCCGACGGCGCCGGGCCCGACCGGATCCACATCGGCCGCCGCCACGTCCACGACGCCGAGGGGCGCCCGATGGTCCTGGACTGGCGCGCCCCCATCTGCGTCGCCTACTACCGGGCCTCGCCCGGCGACCGGATGGACGTGCGCCTGCGCCGCCGCTACGGCTTCACCACGATCGACCACGGCCGCGACGCCGACCCCGAGGTGGTGCTCACCGCCTTCGAGGACGAGCCGCTCACCACCGCCCCGACCGGGAGCGGCCAGCGCGCCAGCGCCCTGCTGGACGCGGAGATCGAACGCCCCCGCACCGGGCCCATGCGCGACATCGTCGCCACCATCCAGCCCGAGCAGGACGGTCTGGTCCGGGCCCCGCTCGCCACCACCCTGTGCGTGCAGGGCGCGCCCGGCACCGGCAAGACCGCCGTGGGCCTGCACCGCATCGCGTTCCTGCTCTACACCGAGCGCGAACGCCTCTCCCGCTCCGGCGTGGCGATCGTCGGCCCCAACCGCTCCTTCCTCTCCTACATCCGCGACGTCCTGCCCGCCCTCGGCGAGGTGGACGTCCAGCAGACCACCGTCACCGAGATGCTCACCGCCGGGCTGCCCGAGCGGTCCCGCCCCGCCGCCGGGTGGGTGCGCCGCACCGAGGAGCCCCGCGCCGCCCGGATCAAGGGCCAGGCCCGCATGGCCGAGGTGGTCCGCCGCGACCTGTGGTCGCACCTGCGCACGCCCGAGGAGGCGGTCATGGTCCGCCGCGGGTCGCGCCGCTGGCGCCTGTACCCCGAGGACCTGCGCCCCCTCCTGGACGAGCTGGCCGAACGCGGCGTCGCCTACGGCTCCGGGCGCGAACTCCTCTCCCACCGCATCGCCCACGCCGTGCTCTCCCTCATGGAGGCCCAGGGCGAGGTCTGCGACGACCGCACCCACGCGCAGGTGCGCCGCGACCCCGCCGTGAAGTCGGCCGTCACCGCCATGTGGCCCAAGGCCGACCCGCTCAAGCTGGTGCTCGGCCTGCTCACCGACCCCGAACGCCTGGCCCGCGCCGCCGAGGGGCTGCTCAGTACGGAGGAGCAGGCCGCCGTCCTGCTGCCGGGAAAACCCCGCGGCCCCAAGGCGGCCCTGTGGTCGGAGGAGGACCTGGCCCTGGTGGACGAGGCCGCCGCGCTCATCGAGCGCCCCGCCGGGCTCGGCCACATCGTGGTGGACGAGGCCCAGGACCTGAGCCCCATGCAGTGCCGGGCGATCGGCCGCCGCTGCGTGTCCGGCTCGCTCACGGTGCTCGGCGACATCGCCCAGGGCACCAGCCCCTCGGCGGCCGTCAACTGGTCCACGCTCCTGGAACACCTGGGCAAGCCCACCGGCCACCTGAGCGTCCTGGACCGCGGCTACCGCGTCCCCGCCCAGATCATCGACTTCGCCGCCCGCCTGCTGCCCGCGATCGCGCCCGGGCTGGGCGCGCCCGTGGCCGTGCGCCGCGCGCCAGGGGCGCTGCGGATCACCCCCGCCGAGGGCGGCCTGGCGGCGTCGGTCGCCGACGCCTGCCGCACCGCGCTCAGGGGGGAGGGCTCGGTCGGCCTCATCGCCGCCGACGCCGACCTGCCCGCCCTGCGCGAGGCCGTCGAAGCCGGGGGGCTGAGCGCGCCGCTGCTGGGGGAGGCGGGCGCCGGGCCGGACGCGGGCCGCCTGGTCGCGGTCCCCGCGAGCCTGGCCAAGGGCCTGGAGTTCGACGCCGTGGTGGTCGCCGAGCCCGCCGCCATCGCCGAGGCCGAGGAGCGCGGCGTCAACCGGCTCTACGTGGTGCTCACCCGCGCGGTGAGCACCCTGCACGTGGTGCACGCGCGCCCCCTGCCGGAGGCCCTGCGCGACACCGGGGCGTGACGACGGGCGGGAGCGCGCCGGGAGCCGCTCCCGCCCTGGTCCCTCAGCGCTCGACGCGGGCGCGCCGGGGCGTCCAGTTCCGCTTCCACAGGCTGGGCAGCAGGCCCGCGGTGAGCAGCCACAGGGCCACCGCCACCAGGTGGATCCGTTGCAGGGCGCTGAACACGACCCCCGGGTCGCCGTCGCCCCCGCCCGCGTAGACCCGTACCGCCGCGACCAGGACGGCGACGGCGGTGACCAGCTGGAGCGCGGCCACGACGGCCACCAGCGGCCACTTGCCGTCACCCATCCTGCGCCGGTCCACGGCCAGCACGATCGCGCCCGCCAGCGCGGCCAGGAGCGCCACCGCCGCGACGACGGCCTGGGCCGCCGTGGCCCCCTCCAGCCCCTCCGCCAGCGACTCCGCCGCGCACGGGACGTCCGTGGACACCGTGCAGGGCCCGGGGAAGAACGTGGCGGCCATCGACGCCGTGCCGAACACGAGCATGCACCACCACGACACCGCCAGCAGGTGGCCCGTCCTCTCCCTCGCGCCCAGCCCGAGACCGATCCCGGCGGCGATCATCACCAGGATCGCCGCGATGCGGTGCGCGCTCTCCAGGAACCTGGCGAAGTCCGAGCTCTGGACGGCCAGGGCCCCCTGGGCCGCGCTGCTGTCGGGCAGCATGACCTCCACGACCCACAGGCTATACACGAGCGCGGCCACCACGGCCGCGACCCTCCCGTCCCTGTAGTCCCAGTGCATCTGCGCGGAGTGCGACATCGTGCCCCCTGCCTTCCACGAGTTCCCACGCCCCCGCTGAGTCGTCCTCCGAAGGGCGCGTGGTCGAACCCACCCCTGTGTCGCCAACCCCTACCCGGGGTGCCCTGTCTCACCCAACTCGCGTCGGCACCGTTATCCACGGGTGCGTGTTCACACGGCATCATCGGGGGACACCGGCGGAATACGCGGGGCAGGGACGGCCGACGAGAAGGGCGCACGCATGGACGGCGCATCCACGACGCGATGGGTGATCGTGGGGGTCGACGGCACGGAATCCAGCCGCCACGCGCTGGAGTGGTCGGCGCACCAGGCGATGCTGCGCGGCCTCGGGGTCCGTATCGTCGCGGCCGCGGGGCCGCTGGCCTCGGTCGGCGTGTTCGCGGGGCACGGGCACGCCGACCCCGACGTCGCCCCGGACGTGTTCCCCGACGAGGCCGACGCCCAGGGGGCCGAGTCCCTGCTGGAGTACGCCGGGGACTGGGTGGCGCGGCTCTTCCCCGAGCTGCGGGTGGAGAAACGCCTGTCCTACGACCGCCCGGTGGAGGCCCTGCTCGCCGAGGCCTCCGCGGAGGGTGCCGTCGCCGTGGTGGTCGGCTCGCGCGGGCTGAGCGGGATCGTGGCCGCGTTCGTCGGTTCCGTGGGCATCGAACTGGCCGCCCGCGCGCCCGTTCCGGTGATCGTGCTGCCCCGGGAGCACGCCTCCGCGCACGGCGTGCGGGGCCGGGTGATCGTGGGCATCGACGGGTCCGAGCCGAGCAGGCGCGCGGTGGACTTCGCCTTCGCGCAGGCCGACTTCGCCGACACCGAACTGGTCGCGGTGAGCGCCTGGCAGCCGCTGGTGGCCTTCGCCGCCGCGACCGGGCCCATCCCGCCCGAGCTGTTCGACGACGCGACCGCCGCCGAGGCCGCCCGGCAGGCGCTGGAGGAGGAGCTGGCCGGGCCCCGCGCGCGCCACGCCGGTGTGCCGGTGCGCACCCGGGTCGTGCGCGCCCACCCCGTGATCGCCCTGCTGGAGGAGGCCACCCCCGCCGACCTCATCGTGGTCGGCTCGCGCGGACGCGGGGGCTTTCGCGGGCTGCTGCTCGGATCGGTGAGCCACTCCGTCCTGCACGGCGCCAGGGGGCCCGTCGCCATCCTGCGCTGATCCGGACCGGCCCCGCTTCCACCGCTCCCACCTGCGAAGAAGCGCCTCCGTGCCAGGGGTGCGGCAGCACAGGTCTAGTGCCCGTCCGGAGTCCGCGACCGGCCCCGGACACGCGGTGTGACGAACGGCACGGTGTGTCGGTCGTGGCACCCGGTTCCCCTCCTGACAGGGGAACCCGCTCCCAACAGCACCGGAACGGTCTCCGACCGGTCCCGGTTCGTGCGCGTACGTACCCGGTGGTAGACCACGCGGATCCCCTGCTGTGCAGGGGAATCCGTTCTTCCGGCACAACTTCTATAGACCATTGGCCTAAACCAATTGGTCACTGCGGGGGATCGTCGTTCATGATGCGAGAGATCTCGACCTTGAGAAGGAGCCGCTGTGACTGCCGTGGATACCGACGTGGACGCGCCGACCAAACACGAGGAGCTCGTCTCCTGGGTGCGGGAGGTCGCCGAGCTCACGCAGCCGGACGAGATCGTGTGGTGCGAAGGTTCCGAGGAGGAGTGGACCCGCCTGACCGACCAGCTGGTCGAGCAGGGCACCTTCGTCCGCCTCAACCCGGACAAGCGCCCCAACAGCTTCTACTGCAAGTCCGACCCGAGCGACGTCGCCCGGGTCGAGGACCGCACCTTCATCTGCTCCGAGCGCGAGAGCGACGCGGGCCCCACCAACAACTGGATCGCCCCCGACGAGATGCGCGCCACCTTCGGCGAGGTCTTCCGGGGCGCCATGCGCGGGCGCACCATGTACGTCGTTCCCTTCTGCATGGGACCGCTGGGCGGCGACATCTCCCAGCTCGGGGTCGAGATCACCGACTCCCCGTACGTCGTGGTGTCCATGCGCATCATGGCCCGCATGGGCAGCGCCGCCCTGCGCCTGATCGAGGAGCGCGGTGAGTTCGTCAAGGCGGTCCACTCCGTGGGCGCCCCGCTGGAGCCCGGCCAGCAGGACGTCGCCTGGCCCTGCAACTCCACCAAGTACATCTCGCACTTCCCCGAGACCCGTGAGATCTGGTCCTACGGCTCGGGCTACGGCGGCAACGCCCTGCTCGGCAAGAAGTGCTACGCGCTGCGCATCGCCTCGGTGATGGCCCGCGACGAGGGCTGGCTCGCCGAGCACATGCTCATCCTCAAGGTCACCCCGCCCAAGGGCCGGTCGCACTACGTCGCCGCCGCCTTCCCGAGCGCCTGCGGCAAGACCAACCTGGCCATGCTCCAGCCGACCATCCCCGGCTGGAAGGTCGAGACGGTGGGCGACGACATCGCCTGGATGCGCTTCGACGAGCAGGGCCGACTGCGCGCCATCAACCCCGAGGCCGGGTTCTTCGGCGTCGCGCCCGGCACCGGCGAGAAGACCAACGCCAACGCCGTGCAGACCCTCTGGGGCAACAGCATCTTCACCAACGTCGCCCTGACCGAGGACGGCGATGTGTGGTGGGAGGGCCTCACCGAGGAGCCGCCCGCGGGCCTCACCGACTGGAAGGGCCGTCCCTGGACCCCGGAGTCGGGTGAGCCCGCCGCCCACCCGAACTCGCGCTTCACCACCCCGGCCGGGCAGGCGCCGACCATCGCCGACGAGTGGGAGGACCCGGCGGGCGTGCCGATCTCGGCCATCCTGTTCGGCGGTCGCCGCGCCACCGCGGTGCCGCTGGTCACCGAGTCCTTCAGCTGGCAGCACGGCGTCTACCTGGGCGCCAACGTCTCCTCGGAGAAGACCGCCGCCGCCGAGGGCTCGGTGGGCGAGCTGCGCCGCGACCCCTTCGCCATGCTGCCGTTCTGCGGCTACAACATGGGCGACTACTTCGCCCACTGGGTGAAGCTGGGCCAGGCGGCCGACCAGGCCGAGCTGCCCCGGATCTTCTACGTCAACTGGTTCAAGAAGGACGCCGAGGGCCGCATCGTCTGGCCCGGGTTCGGTGAGAACAGCCGCGTCATCAAGTGGATCGTCGAGCGGCTGGAGGGCGAGGCCGAGGCGGTCGAGACCCCGATCGGCCGCCTGCCCGTGGCCGGCGGCATCGACACCGAGGGGCTGGACGTCTCCGACGAGGACATGGCCTTCGTGCTCGACGTCGACCGCGAGGTGTGGAAGCAGGAGGCCGCGCTGGTACCGGAGTTCTTCAAGACCTTCGGCGACCACCTGCCCGGCGAGCTGTGGGACGAGTACCACGCCCTGCTGGACCGTCTGGAGAGCCGGTAACGACCGCGACGGGGGCCTGACGGCCCCCTGACCAGGGCCCCCTTCCGCGCACGGGGCCCGTGGGGGAGGGGG
>NZ_QPFC01000809.1:0-4515 GCF_003427465.1 Nocardiopsis sp. TNDT3
CGCGCGGGCTGGCCGTCCCAGACGGCCACGAGCTGGTCGCAGCGCCGCACGAGCAGCCTTCCGGCCTCCAGGTGAGCCTCGGGGGTGGACTCGGTGCGGGGCAGCGTGTGCACGAGGACGGCCTGTCGCAGGAGGCGGTCGTAGACGGGGCGGTGCTCCTCGGGCAGCGCCTGGCGGTAGCCGGAGGCGGGGATGACCGCCTCCAGCGGGGCTCCGGCGGCGACGACGGCCTCGGCGAAGACGGCGTCGGCGCCGTCGGCCAGGCAGGACAGGCCCACCATCTCGCAGCCGTAGGGCTCCAGGTGGGCGGTGAGCAGCGTGGTGACGGTGCGTCGCACGCCGGGGGCCAGGTCTCGGTGACCGGTGACTCCGATGTGGATCACGGGACCTCCCTGATGGTCGCTTCGCGGTTTTCCTACCCCTGGGCGGCGGCGCCCCTCACCAGGGACAGGAGCCGGTCGTCCAGGTCGGCCACGCAGCGCGCCCGCGTTCCCGAGCAGCGGCGGCGAAAGGCCCGGACCCGGCCGATGATCCGCTCGGACTCGTAGCGCACGCCCGTGTTCAGCGCCTCGTGGACCAGGCGGAAGGCCTCGTCCACGTCCCCCGCGTCGGCGTGCGCCGAGGCCAGTTCCACCTGGAGGACCGCGGACTGCTTGGGGTTGCCCCCGTTGGGCGCGAACGCCTCGGCGAAGGCCCGCCGGGCGTCGTGCGGCTGGCGCAGCCGCACGCCCACCCGGGCGCGGTAACCGGCGACCTTGGTCTCGTCGAAGGCGAACACCCACGGCCAGGGCGGGTCGGTGTTGGCGGAGCGGGCCACCTCCCGCTCCGCCCGGCCCAGGGCGCGCGCGGCCGCAGCGCCGTCCCCGTTCCCGGCGTGCGCGAGCGCCCCCACGCAGGCCAGCCAGGCGCGCGCGGTGGGGTGGGCGGCGGGGCCCAGGACGTGTTCGGCCTCCTGGACCAGCCCCAGGCCCAGGTGGTGGTCCTCGGCGGTGTCGGTCTCGAAGGCAGCCAGGGAGCCCAGCATGTACACGTCGAGCAGGCGCATGTCCGCCTGGCGCGCGCGCGTCACGGCGGTGCGGTAGTGCGCCCTGGCCGACCCCATGTCCCCCCGGTCCGCGTGCAGCCAGGCGGCGAAGCCGGAGGCCTCGCTGGCCGCGGCGCTCAACTCGCCGTGGAAGGGCGTCCCGTGCGCCTGCCCACGCATGTGCTCGGCCAGATGCACGTGCGCCACAGCGCTGGGCAGCAGGTGGCGGGAGGGGGAGGTGGCGTCCATGCGGCGCTGGCCCCCGGTGATGGCGCGCAGGGAGGGCGCGGTCGTCTCGTTGACGGTGTCGGGGTACGGGTCCGACGCCACCGGGGCCGGAGCCGCACCGGTGGTGACGGTGGTGGCGGTGAGCAGGGCTCCCGCGGCCACCGCGCGTCCGAAGTCGCGGCGCCTCGTGGTGTCCACCCCCTTCTCGGCGGGACGGGCCTGGGGCGCGGTGCCGCCGAAACGCAGCATGTGCAGCGGGATGCCCAGGCGTCGGGCGAGGTCGTGTACCTGGCTGATGGTCAGCGACTGCTGGCCGTTGACCACGCGCGAGACCCAGCTCTGGGAGTAGTCGATCGCGCGGGCGAGGTCGCCCTGGGACCAGCCGTGCGCCGCGCGCACGCCCTCGATGATCGTCGCCATGTCACAGGTGGCCAGGGCACCCGCCATGTGGGGGCGTGTCCACAGGTCCGGTGGAAGAACGCCGTCTGGTTGGGACATGAGCTTAGGTTAGGGAATCCGGGCGCCGCTGGTGGCTATGTGTAAGAAAGAAGTACGTATGCGTGATCCGCATAGGACCGGCGGTTTTTCCTCCGGATACGGCAGAGTGCAAGGGTCGTTGGTCCCAGAAGGCGTCTGGGAAGGGGAGGGGAGTCCCGTTGACCGTTGAGACCCCGCCGACGGGGAGTCCGAGCCTGAGGTGTGCCCCGGGTACGGCCGGGCCGGTGGACCGCGTGGAGCTGACCAACCTCGCCCTGCGCGGGCTGGCCGCCGAGCTGCGCTCACGCGGGGTGGAGGCCCGTGAGGACGGGTTGTGCGGGGCGGTGGACGCCGGCCCCAGCACCCGGCCCCACCGCGCCCTGCTGCGGCCCCACCGCGGGGACCTGTGGTGGTGGATGCGCTGGCCGCTCCAGGACGGGCTGCCCACGGCGTTGGCGGGCGTGCCCATCTCACCGGTCGCGCACACCTCCACCGCCGCGCGGCGGATCGTGGTCGCCCTGTCCCTGTCCGTCGGCGAGGGCTGAGCGGGCGCGGTCCGCCGCGCGGAACGCCCCTGGCGTGATCCCGTAGGAGCGGCCGAACCACCGCGTCAGATGGCTCTGGTCGGTGAACCCCGACCGCGCGGAGGCCTCCGACAGCGGCACCCCCGCCGCGCACCGGCGTCCACGCCCCCGGCGCCGGGGACGCGGCGTCCGCACACCCGTGCGTTTCGACACCGGGGGCGCCGTGGCCGTGTACGGGCCCAGGGGGGACGTGGACAAGGCGGTCAGGGGGCTGCGCCCGCACCCCTAGGGCCGGGTGGCCCGGGCCGCCTCAGCCGGTCTCGGACTCGGCGGCGGCCAGGGCGGCGCCGACGATCCCGGCCGTGTTGAGCAGCGAGGCGGCCACCACGGGCGTGCGGATGTCCAGCAGCGGCAGGAACTTCTCCGCCTTGCGGCTGACCCCTCCGCCGACCACGATCAGGTCCGGCCACAGCAGGTCCTCCACGACCCGGTAGTAGCGCTGCAGCCGCTCGGTCGCCCACTCGCGGTAGGACAGCTCCTCGCGTTCCTTGGCGCCCGAGGAGGCCCGCGTCTCGGCGTCGTGGCCGTCGATCTCCAGGTGCCCGAACTCGGTGTTGGGCACCAGGCGCCCGTCCACCACCAGGGCGGTGCCGATCCCCGTGCCCAGGGTGGTCATCAGCACCACCCCCGGCACGTCCTTGGCAGCGCCGTAGCGGGTCTCGGCCACGGCGGCGGCGTCGGCGTCGTTGAGCACGCGCACCGGGCGGCCGGTGGCCTCGGCGAACAGCGACCGCGCGTCGGTGTCGATCCAGCTCTTGTCCAGGTTGGCCGCGGTGCGCACCACGCCCCCCTGCACCACGCCCGGGAAGGTCACGCCCAGGGGCATTCCCGCCGCCTCGGGGAAGTGCTCGGCGATCCCGTGCACGATCTCGGCCACCGCCTCGGGGTCGGAGCGGTCGGGGGTGAGGACCTTCATCCGCTCCTTGAGGAACTCGCCGGTGGTCAGGTCGACCGGCGCGCCCTTGATCCCGCTGCCGCCGATGTCGATTCCCAGCCCCGTGGTCAGCTGTGACATGGGTTGTCTTCTCCCGTGGTCCTCGTGTGGTGGTCGGGCGCGGTCAGGGGCCCGTCAGGCTGAATACTGCCCTGGGCGCGGGGATTTCGCACGCGGGGGCGCCCCGTGCCCGTTCGCCGCGGTACCGGGGGGCCGATACCCTGGGCGATCGCCCTGCCAACCAATAGCGACGTGGGAAGACGAGAGCGACGTTGACCGGTATCCATGGCCGCCGCGGCCCCTTCACCGACGGCGACACCGTGCAGTTGACCGACCCCAAGGGTCGCATGCACACCATCACCCTGCGAGAGGGCGCCGCCTTCCACTCCCACAAGGGCAAGGTCGACCACGACGACCTCATCGGACAGCCCGAGGGCAGTGTGGTGCGCTCCAACACCGGCACGGCCTACGTGGCGCTGCGCCCCCTGCTGATCGACTACACCCTGTCGATGAAGCGGGGCGCGACCATCGTCTACCCCAAGGACGCCGCCCAGGTGCTCGTGGAGGCCGACATCTTCCCCGGCGCGCGCGTGGTGGAGGCCGGGGCGGGCTCGGGGGCCATGTCCAACTGGCTGCTGCGCGCGGTCGGTGAGAGCGGCATGGTGCACTCCTACGAGCGCCGCGCCGACTTCGCCGAGATCGCCCGCAAGAACGTGGAGAGGTTCCACGGCGGTCCGCACCCGGCCTGGAAGCTCACCGTCGGCGACCTGGTGGAGGAGCTGGACGAGACCGACGTCGACCGCGTCTTCCTGGACATGCTCGCGCCCTGGGAGTGCCTGGACGCGGTCGCCGACGCCCTCATCCCGGGCGGGCTGGTGTGCTGCTACGTCGCCACCACCACCCAGCTCTCGCGCGTCGTGGAGCAGCTGCGCGAGGACCCCCGCTTCTACGAGCCGCGCTCGTGGGAGACCATGCTGCGCACCTGGCACGTGGAGGGCCTGGCGGTGCGCCCCGACCACCGCATGATCGGGCACACCGGTTTCCTGGTGGTCGCGCGCCGCCTGGCCGACGGGGCCGAGGCCCCCGAGCGCCGCCGCCGTCCGGCCAAGGGCGCCTACGGCAAGGACTTCACCGCCGCGCGCGAGCAGGACCGGCGCGCGGACGGAGCGCGGGAGGCGACCCCGGCCGGGGAGGTCCGGGCGCTGGCCACCGACGCGGCGGTTCCCGAGGCGCCCCGGGGCGCCGAGGAGTCCGGCGGGGCGGCCGAC
>NZ_QPFC01000810.1:0-3158 GCF_003427465.1 Nocardiopsis sp. TNDT3
CGCACGCCGGACCGCGCGGACCGGGACGGCCCGGTCCGGTCCGCGTGCGCGCCGGGCCCACCGCGTGCTCCCGGGCGGCCTTTCGGAGAAGCGTCCGCACGTGGCCGTGACCGCCGAAGCGGATGCCTACCGGGGTTCCGGGGACGGCTCGTCGGCGCCGTCCGGGACGGGTTCGGGTTTGGTGTGCAGGACCTCGCGTGCCTGCTCCGAGGCGCGGATGATGCTCTCGCGCACGAAGTCGACGAAGCGGGCGATGTTCTCCAAACGCACGGCGGCCGGAGTGCCGGGACCCAGGACCTGGACTCCCTGACGCGCGGCTTCGACGAGGTGCGCCTCGGCCCGGGCGTTGGCCAGCATCGACTGGTACCAGACGTCGTCGTCGACGACGTAGCGCTCGCGGCGGCGTTCGTCGCGTTCGCGGCGCACCAGGCCCTGGCCCTCCAGGAACGTGATCGCCTTGGAGACCGAGGCCGGGCTGACCTGGAGGCGCTGGACGAGTTCGGCCGCGGTGAGGCTGCCCTCGTCGGTGGTGTAAAGGGACACCAGGACCCGGGACGTCATCTTGGGCAGGCCCGACTGCATGAAGACGGCGGTGAAGGCCTCCTCGTACTCGCGCACGGCCTCGGCGTCGCGTCCGTAGGCCTGCGGAGGCGCCTGTCCGGCCCGGGTCGCGGTCCTGGTGCGGCGGCGGGTGCGGTGCTGGGTGGCGCGGTGGGCCAGGTCGGCGCGGTAGGAGGTGGGGCCGCCGTTGCGCGTCACCTCGCGGGTGACGGTCGAGGTGGGACGGTCCAGGTCCTTGGCGATCCGCGCGTAGGCCAGTCCCTGGGCCAGTCCCAGCTCGATGCGCTGGCGTTCGGACTGGGTGAGCCTGCCTCCGGGCATCGCGGTCTCCTTCGTGGGGCGTGGGTGCGCCCACCCTAGCGTTCACTTTCCCCCATTGCAACGAAACGAGTGAAGCCCGTTGCATTAGATTCAGAATCATTGCAACAATTCCCTTGAATCTACCTGCTAATACGGTGTTTTCTCGCGAGAGATCTGTTGCCATAACCATGAACGCAACGTAGCTTTTCCATCATCAGAAACAGCGGCCCGCACCGGCGCCGCACCAGAAGAAGGAGAAGTACGATGCACACCTTCCCCACCCCCACCGCCATCACCACCGTCCTGGACATCCCCGCCGGACGCGTCCAGCTCATCGCCGCCGACCGCACCGACACCACCGTCCAGGTCCAGCCCGCCGACCCCGACAAGAACCGCGACGTCAAGGCCGCCCAGCAGACCACCGTCACCTACGACGACGGCGTCCTGCGCGTCCAGGCCCCGCCCGCCAAGAACCAGGCCTTCGGCCCCTCCGGATCGGTGGAGATCACCGTCCAGCTGCCCACCGGCTCCCACCTCCAGGCCACCGCCGCCAGCGCCGGACTGCGCGGCGTCGGACGCCTGGGCCGGGTCGCCTTCGAGGCCGCCCGGGGCCCCGTCAAGCTCGACGAGGCCGCCAGCGCCCACCTCACCCTCCAGGACGGCGACGTCACGCTCGGCCGCCTGGGCGGCCCCGCCCAGGTCAGCACCGCCAGGGGCGACATCGTCATCGCCCACGCCACCCAGGGCACGGTCGAGGTGCGCACCGAGTCCGGCGACATCACCGTCAGCGCCGCCCCCGGCGTCTCCGCCGCCCTGGACGCGGGCACCCCCCACGGCCGCGTCCACAACGCCCTCAAGAACGACGGCGAGACCACCCTGGACATCCGCGCCACCACCTCCCATGGCGACATCACCGCCCGCAGCCTCTGAGCAGCCGTATCCCCCGACCACCTGACGACTCACGGAGATCCACGATGGAAAACGACAACGGCCGCTTCTCCAAGGCGGGACTGCGGCGGATGCGCGACGTACTGACACGGCACGTCGAGAGCGGGCGGATCCCCGGGCTGGTCGCCCTGGTCAGCCGGGGCGGTGAGACGCACGTCGAGGCGATCGGGACGATGCGCCATGACGGCGGCGCCCCGATGCGCAGGGACACGATCTTCCGGATGGCCTCGACGTCCAAGCCGGTCACGATGGCGGCGGCGATGGTCCTGCTCGACGAGTGCGGGCTGCGGCTGGACGACCTGGTGGAGCAGTGGCTGCCCGAACTGGCCGACCGGCAGGTGCTGAGGCGGATCGACGGCCCGCTGGACGACACCGTTCCGGCGCGGCGGCCGATCACCGTACGGGACGTGCTGACCTCCACGTTCGGGCTCGGCATCGACCGGAGCGCGCTGGGCACCCCGATCATGAACGCGCTCTTCGCGCAGGGGCTCACGCCCGACCTGCCGGAGCCGATGCCCGAGCCGGACGAGTGGATGCGCCGCCTGGGCACGCTTCCGCTGATGCACCAGCCCGGCGAGCAGTGGCAGTACCACGTCGGCAACGACCTGCTGGGCGTGCTCGTCTCCAGGGTCACGGGGAAGTCGTTCGATGCGTTCCTGCGCGAGCGCGTCTTCGAGCCCCTGGGTATGGGGGACACCGGTTTCCACGTGCCCGCCGACAAGACGGACCGGCTGCCGCCGCTCTACGCCCCCGACCCGCAGACCGGGGAGTTCCACGTGTGGGACCCGGCCGAAGGGGGACGGCACAGCCAGCCTCCGGCGTTCCAGGGCGGTGGCGGCGGGCTGGTCTCCACCGTCGACGACTACCACGCCTACTTCCGGATGCTGCTGAACCAGGGGATGCACGGGAGCGAGCGGATCCTGTCCCGGCCCGCCGTCCAGCTGATGACCACCAACCGCCTCACGCCCGCGCAGCAGGCCGCCCGGAACGCCATGGCCACCGAGAACGTCCACGTGTCGTTCGGCCAGGGGCAGCACGGCGGCTGGGGCTTCGGAATGGCGGTGCGCACCTACCGGGGTGACTACGCGCCCGTCGGCCAGTTCGGCTGGGACGGCGGAAGCGGCACCTCGACCTACGCCGACCCGGAGAACCGGCTCACCGGCATCGTGCTCACCCAGGTCGGGATGTCCGTCCCGGACTCGGCGCGGCTGATCCACGACTTCTGGACCACGCTCTACCAGGCGATCGACAACTGACACCGGGTCTGTTGTCCCGGGATGTCCATCCCCGTCACACAAGGCACAACCGCCCCTGAAGGCCCGGCCCCCGACGTCTGCGCGCGGGGGCCG
>NZ_QPFC01000811.1:0-1051 GCF_003427465.1 Nocardiopsis sp. TNDT3
CCGGGCCGAGACGGGGGCGGAGCGGTTGCTCCGCCCCCGCGCACTATCACGCACGTCACAGGTTTCCCTCGGCGGCACAGATGTTTTCGGGTGATTTTCCCGAAACGTGACCATTCTGTAGTTGCCGATCCGAGTGGTTCAGTCCGGCGGTGGGGGCATCATTCCTAGCGTGACGGTGACGGATGCAGGCGCCCGGGGGCAGCGGGACCACACGGGGTTGAACCATCTGGGATCGCTGGCGGTCCGGGGGGACGACGGGGCGATGGACTCGCTGCTGCGCGAGGTCCGCCCCATGGTGGTCAGGTACTGCCGTGCCCGCCTGGCCCGGGTCTCGGGGCTGGCCCACTACTCCGACGACGTGGCCCAGGAGGTGTGTATCGCCCTGCTCTCGGCGATACCGCGCTACCAGGACCGCGGCCGCCCCTTCGCGGCCTTCGTGTTCGGCATAGCGGCCCACAAGGTGGCCGACACCCTGCGCGGTGCGGGCAGGGTCGAGACGGTGCCCACCGACTCCGTGCCCGAGCGCCCCGACGAGGGGCCGGGGCCCGAGGAGTCGGCGGTGCGGGTGATCGAGGCCCAGCGGGCCCGGGAGCTTCTCGACGAGCTGCCCGAGCAACAGCGCAAACTGCTGGTCATGAGGGTCATCGCAGGACTTACGGCGGATGAGACGGGACATGTTCTTGGAATGTCGGCGGGAGCGGTACGGGTTGCCCAGCACCGAGCTATTGCTCGGCTTCGGCAGGTGGCCGTGGCGAACCGCCTCGTCCCCTGAGCACTCCGGACGCCCCCGGCCCGGACGCCGCCGGTGCCCCGACCGCCCCCGGGTGCGCGGATACTGCCGCGCCCTCGGGCCGTCGGGCTACCTCCGCCCCTAGAGCCGCCCCGTCCTCCCGAGGCGCGTGCCACGGGTCGGGTCATGGGGTGACCACCTCATGTGACCCGTTGTGCGGCGACCGCCACCGGGGACCGCGACGACGGCTCGGAACGGCCCCGACCGCCGCCTCCCCCTCTCCCGGGGACGGCGGGAACGGGGGGAGGACCCCGGACCCCC
>NZ_QPFC01000812.1:0-2403 GCF_003427465.1 Nocardiopsis sp. TNDT3
CCTCCCCGGGCAAGCTCCGCCCCGGGCACGGCCGCGCCCCCTCCCTCGGGCCCCGCCGGTCCCACCGGTTACGCCGATCCGGAACCGCGCTCGACATGTGTCACTCTCCGTAGTTTTTGTGCGACCCTCTGAGAGGGTGCGGACACCCTCCGACCGGCTCCTCCGGTCGGCCCGCACGCATGGACCCGCACGACCGAGGGAGAGTCCTTCCGTGAAACCCAGCCGCCCGCTGCTCGCCCTGACGATGGGCACGCTGCTCCTACTCCCCGCCGGGGCCGCGGCCGCGGCGCCCGCCTCCCCCGCCGCAGAGGCCGACCACGCGCGCGTGGTCAGCGAACAGCCCGTGCAGTGGACGCCGCACGTCCTGGACGGCGCGGTCAAGGACATCCTGCGCGTCGGCGACACCATCCTCGTCGCCGGAAGCTTCACGCGGGTCGGCCAGACCGAGGGGGGCCGCGCCCACGACCTGCCCCACCTGTTCGCGTTCGAGCACGGCACCGGTCGGATCCTCCACGGGTTCGAACCGGAGGTGGACGGCACCGTCACCACGCTGGCCCCCGGACCCGACGGGACGGTGATCGCGGGCGGGGACTTCGGCTCGGTGGACGGCGAGCCCGCCGACGGGCTGGCCCGGCTGTCGGTGGACGACGGCGACCCGGTGCCGGAGTTCGGCGCCGTCGTCGACGGTGGCCGCGTCCAGCGCATCGCCAGCGACGGCGAGCACCTGTACGTGGGCGGCAGCTTCTCGGGGGTGAACGGCGTGGAGCAGCCCACGCTGGTCCGTCTCGACTCCGGGTCCGGCGAGGTGGACACCGGCTTCACACCCGACGTGTCCGACGCGCGCCAGGGCGTGCTGAAGGTCCAGGAGCTGGCGCTGAGCCCGGACGGGCGGCGGCTGGCCGTCAACGGCTCCTTCACCAGGATCGACGGTCACGAGCGGCACCAGATCGCCATGATGGACACCGCGAGCGGCTCGGTCACACCGTGGTCCACGTCCGCCTACGAGGAGCCCTGCGACTACGAGGAGCTGCACACCTACATGCGGCGGATGGCCTTCTCCCCGGACGGCTCCTACTTCGCGGTGGTGACGGCGGGCGGCCCGTACGTCAGGCCGGGCCTGTGCAAGTCCGTCGCGCGCTTCGAGAACACCGACACCCCGGGCTCGGAGCCCACCTGGAGCAACAAGACCGGCGGCGACTCGCTGTACTCGGTGGAGATCACGTCGGCGGCGGTGTACGTGGGCGGACACCAGCGCTGGATGGACAACCCCGAGGGCGCGCTCAACCCGGGGCCCGGCTCGGTGGCGCGCGAGGGCATCGCGGCCGTGGACCCCGAGACCGGCAAGGCCCTGCCGTGGAACCCCGGCCGGGCGCGCGGCCACGGCGTGGAGGCGATGCTGGCCACCTCCGACGGGCTGTACGTGGGCAGCGACACCGAGCGCCTCGCCGACGAGTACCACGCCCGGCTGGGGATGTTCCCGCTCTCCTGAAGCCGGGGCCTCAGGACACGGGGGCGTCCCTGCGGCGCCCCCGGCGTCCCCCGGGCACCGGCGTGTCCACCCCCTTGAGCAGCTGGTGGACGCGCTGGTGGGAGAGGTCCACGACGTCGGCCATGGCCCGCTGGGTGACGCCCTCCCTCCGCATGGTCTCCAGCACCCGGGCGCGGGCGCGGTCGCGCTCGATCTGGGACCGCCGGAACTCCTCCTCCGCCACGAGGTACTGGATCACGTCCTCGGTCACGTCCTCGCCGCCGAACTCGTAACGCCAGGTGATCGTGAAGTCCTCCGGGTCGGTGTCCGTGAGGTCGGCGATGGCCTCGGGAACCTCGTCCTTGATCTCGGAGAAGTGCACGTAGTCGACCGTTCCGACGACGTGTTCGGGCAGCCCCGAGACACGTACGACCCAGAGGTCCTCATCGCGGATGACGGTAGCCGTGTAGTCAGGCATCACTTCTCCATCCATTTCTCACCGAACAGGTGCTGCAAGCCGTTCTCCACGTCCCGCAGAAGGCCCCGGGACAGCCCCTTGGAATGTTGCGTGACCATGAAACGACCGACCTGTGCTCCGCCCTCGTCCAAGAGGACATAGGTCTGGTGTGGTCCCTTGCCCCGTCCTTTGAGTTCTTCCAGGCGCAGGCCGTTCTTGCGCGCCATTCGGCGCACCAGGGCGAGCAGGACCCGCGCCTTCATCCGCTTGTTGACCATGATTCTAAAGCTAGGCCGATTGCTACTCAAGCGCCCAGGAAACTAGATATATGGGCCGCGAGCCCCTGGGTTCCGGGTCGCCGTAACCAGCCCAAGATTTCTTGGCCAACAACCCTTGGCCAAGAAACCTTGGGCCTCTACAGTGACCGCATGAACGACTCCGCCCCCCGCGACAGCGAGACCCCCTCCCAGTGCCCGGG
>NZ_QPFC01000813.1:0-6464 GCF_003427465.1 Nocardiopsis sp. TNDT3
GGGCGGGAGCTAGGGCATGGCGGGCGGACACGGAGGCGGGACGGCGATGGCGGCTGGAACGGGAACCGGGAGGATCCGCGGGGGACGCGGGGTCCGCGGCGCGTGCGCGGCGGTGCTCGCGGCGGCCCTGGCGGCGACGGGCTGCTCCGCCCCGGGGGCGGACCCGGACGTGACGCTGCGGATCCTGGCCGGGAGCGAGGTCGCCGACCTGGAGCCGCTGCTGGAGGAGGCCGGGGAGCGCACCGGGGTGACGGTGGAGCTGGAGTACACCGGCACGCTGGACGGCATGGCCCGGATCGCCGCGGGTGACCGGCAGGGCGAGGGCGGGGAGTACGACGCGGTGTGGTTCGCCTCCAACCGCTACCTCAACCTGGACGGCGACGGCCGGTCGGCGGTGCACGAGGAGACGCCGGTCATGGTCTCCCCCGTGGTGCTGGGCGTGGCCGCCGACCGCGCGCGGGAGCTGGGCTGGGACGGGGGCGCGGAGGTGACCTGGTCGGACGTGCACCGGGCGGTCGTAGAAGAAGAGTTGATTTACGGGATGACCAACCCGGGCGCCTCCAACTCGGGTTTCTCCGCGCTGATCGGGGTGGCCTCGGCGTTGGCCGACACGGGCGCGGCTCTGAGGTCGGAGGACGTGGAGCGGGTGGGGCCGGAGCTGGCGGAGTTCTTCGCGGGCCAGGAGGTGACGGCGGGGTCGTCGGGGTGGCTCACGGACGCGTTCGTGCGGCGCGCGGAGAGCGGCATGCCGGTGGACGGGCTGGTCAACTACGAGTCGGTGATCCTGTCGCTGAACGCCTCCGGCGCGCTGGAGGAGCCCCTGACGGTCGTGTACCCGGCCGACGGCGTGGTGACGGCCGACTACCCGCTGACGCTGCTGTCGGACCCCTCCGAGCAGGCGTTGGACGGGTACGAGCGGCTGGTGGGGGACCTGACGTCGGAGGAGACGCAGCAGCAGATCGCCGACCGGACGTGGCGGCGCCCGGTCACGGCCGGGGCCGAGCTGTCCCCGCCGGTGCCCCCGCTGGTGGAGCTGCCGTTCCCGGCGAGCCGGGAGGTGGTGGACGGCCTGGTGGCGGACTACTCGGCCTCGCTGCGCCGTCCGGCGCGCACCGTGTACGCGCTGGACGTGTCGGGGTCGATGGAGGGCGGCCGGCTCGCCGAGCTCCAGTCGGCCCTGGGCGCGCTGACCGGCGCGGACGGCGGTTCGCTGGCCCGGAGCACGCAGGCCTTCCAGGAGCGGGAGGTGGTGACGCTGCTGCCGTTCTCCACGTGGCCCGCCGACCCGCGGACCTTCGTGGTGGAGCCGGGTTCGGTGGACGAGGTCAACGCGGACCTGTCCGCGGCGGTGGAGGGGCTGGAGGCCGAGGGCGACACGGCCGCCTACGACGCCCTGGTGCAAGCGTACGAGCTGTTGGAGAGCGACACGGGCTCGGACGGCGACCCCCTGATGTCGGTGGTGCTGATGACCGACGGCGAGGTGAACCGGGGCGTGGGGCTGGAGGGCTTCCGGGAGTCGCTGGCCGCGCGTTCGGAGCCGGTGGCGCGGGTGCCGGTGTTCACGGTGCTGTTCGGCGAGTCGGACGTGCCGGAGATGACCGAGCTGGCGGAGCTGACGGGCGGCCGGGTGTTCGACGCCCGCGAGCAGGACCTGGAGCAGGTCTTCCGGGAGATCCGGGGATACCAGTAGGGCCCCGGACCTCCCGGAGGCGGTCTCCTCAGGAGGAGGCCCGGGCCCGGTCCGCCGTGGGCGGCGGGCCCTGGGTCCCGTCCCCGCCCCGGCCCGCCCCGGAGGAGGGCGGGGGGACCGGGACGGTGACGGGCCCGGCGCTGACGCGGCGTTTGTTGTAGATGTCGAAGGCGACCGCCAGGAGCAGCACCAGTCCCTTGATGAGCTGCTGCCAGTCCACGCCCAGGCCGATCAGGGACATGCCGTTGTTGAGCACGCCCATGACCAGGGCGCCGACGACGGCTCCGACGACGGTGCCCACGCCCCCGGAGGCGGAGGCGCCGCCGATGAAGGCCGCGGCGATGGCGTCGAGTTCGAACATGGTCCCGGCGCCGGTCGTGGCGGCGTTGAGCCGGGCGGTGAAGACGAGTCCGGCCAGCGCCGAGAGCACGCCCATGTTGACGAACACCCAGAACGTGGTGCGCTGGGTGCGGATCCCCGACAGCGCGGCGGCCTGCTCGCTGCCGCCGACGGCGTAGACCCGCCTGCCCATGGTCGTGGAGCGCATGACGAACGAGTACCCGGCGATGAGCGCGACGAGCAGCACGCCCACGACGGGCAGCCCGTTGTAGTCGGCGAGCACGTAGGTGAACGCCAGGATGGCCGCGACGATCACGGCCGAGGAGGCGGCGGTGACCGGCGCGGACTGGACCGGGAGCCCGTACCCGAGCGAGCGGGACCGCGAGCGCCACTGGATCCACACCAGGGCGGCGGCCCCCGCCGCGCCCAGCAGCAGGGTGGGCAGGTGGAGGCCGTCCCCGGCCTGCCAGGGCAGGAACCCGCTGGCGATGTCGCGCAGGGAGGGCGGCAGCGGCGCCACGGACTCCCCGCCCAGGACGGCCAGGGTCGCGCCGCGGAAGACGAGCATCCCGGCGAGGGTGACGATGAACGCCGGGACCCGCACGTAGGCCACCCAGAAGCCCTGCCAGGCGCCGATGAGCGCGCCGAGCAGCAGGGCGACGGGCACGACCACGACCGTGGGCAGCCCCCAGGAGGTGAGCATGATCGCCGACACCGCGCCGGTGAAGGCCACCACCGAGCCGACCGAGAGGTCGATGTGGCCGGTGACGATGACCAGCATCATCCCGATCGCCAGGATCAGGATGTAGGAGTTCTGCATGATCAGGTTGGTGACGTTGAGCGGGGTGAGGAGCAGGCCCCCGGTGAGGATCTGGAACAGCACGATGATGGCCACCAGGGCGGCGGCCATGCCGTACTGGCGGGAGTTGCCGCGGGTCAGCGCGCCGCCGAGCCGGGAGAGTCGGGAGGTTGCGGTGGGCTCTTTCACGGGTGTCCCCCGGTTCGCGTCATCAGTCTCATGAGGGTTTCCTGGTCGGCCCCCTCACCGGGGACCTCTCCGGTGATGCGCCCCTCGCACATCGTGTAGATCCGGTCGCACATGCCGAGGATCTCGGGGAGTTCGGAGGAGATCAGCAGCACGCAGGCGCCCTCCGCGGCCAGGCGGCGGACGATGAGGTAGATCTCGTACTTGGCGCCGACGTCGATGCCGCGGGTGGGCTCGTCGAGGATCAGCAGCTCGGGTCGGGTGAACATCCACTTGCCCAGGACGACCTTCTGCTGGTTGCCGCCGCTGAGGGTGCGCACGGTCTGGGCGGGGCCCTGGCTCCTGACCCGCATGCTCTGGCTCATCCGGGCGGCCTCCACCACCTCCAGGCCGGGGTCGAGGACGCCGCGCGCGGACACGCGGTCCAGGGCCGCCAGCGTGGTGTTGTGGCGGATGTCGTCGTCGAGGAGCAGGCCGAGGGTCTTGCGGTCCTCGGGCACGTAGGCGAGACCGCCGCGGATGGCGTCGGCGACGCTGGCGGTCGCGAGTTCGGCGCCGTCCTTGAGCAGGGTGCCGCGGACGCGGCGCCCGTAGGAGCGGCCGAACAGGTTCATCGCGAACTCGGTGCGCCCGGCGCCCATGAGGCCGGCCATGCCCACGACCTCCCCGGCGCGCAGGGTCAGGTCGACCCCGTCCACCACGCGCCGTCCGGCCTGGGTGGGGTGGTCCACCGTCCAGTCGCGGACCTCGAAGCGCACCCGGCCGACCTCGCCGGTGCGCGGGGGGTGGCGCTGGTCCAGAGCGCGGCCGACCATCCCGCGGATGATGCGGTCCTCGTCGATCGAGGGGTTGCCGTCGGCGTCGCGCTCCACGGCGAGGGTCTCGACGGCGCGGCCGTCGCGCAGGATGGTGACCTCGTCGCACACGCGCACCACCTCGCCGAGCTTGTGCGAGATGAGGATGCACGTGACGCCCTGGTCGCGCAGGTCCAGGAGGAGTTCGAGCAGCCGGGTGCTCTCCGCCTCGTTCAGCGCGGAGGTGGGCTCGTCCAGGATGAGCAGCCGCACCCGTTTGGCCAGGGCCTTGGCGATCTCCACGAGCTGTCTGGCGCCCACGCTCAGCGCCGAGACGGGCGTGGCCGGGTTCTCGTCCAGGCCGACCCGGCGCAGGAGTTCGCGGGCCCGGGCGTGGGTGGCGCCCCAGTCCAGGACGCCGTAGCGGGCCTGTTCGTGGCCGAGGAAGACGTTCTCGCTGATGGACAGCTGCGGGATGAGGGCGAGTTCCTGGTGGATGATGGCGATGCCCGCGCGCTCGCTGTCGGCCACGCCGGAGAAGGAGCAGGGCTGTCCGTCCATGAGGATCTCGCCGCCGTGGGAACCCGTGGGGTGGACCCCGCTGAGCACCTTCATCAGCGTCGACTTGCCCGCGCCGTTCTCCCCCATCAGGGCGTGGACGCGGCCGTGGCCGACGGTCAGCGACACCCCGTCCAGGGCCCGCACGCCGGGGAAGTCCTTGCGGATGTCGCGCATCGTCAGGAGCGGCCCGCCGGGGGCTGGCCGCCTCTCCTCCGTCGTCACTGGAGCTCGGACTCCTCGTAGTAGCCGCTCTCGACCAGGACCTCGTGGTAGTTGTCGGCGTCCACCGAGACGGGGTCGAGCAGGTAGGAGGGGACGACCTTGACCCCGTTGTCGTAGCTCTCGGTGTCGTTGACCGGGACCTCCTCGCCCTGTACCAGGGCCTCGACCATGTCCACGGTCTGGGTGGCCAGGGTCCGGATGTCCTTGAAGACGGTCTGGGTCTGCTCCCCGGCGATGATGGACCGGACCGAGGCGGCCTCGGCGTCCTGGCCGGTGATGACGGGCAGCGGCCGGTCCTCGGTGCCGTAGCCGACGGCGCGCAGGGACTCGATCACGCCGAGGCTCATGCCGTCGTAGGGCGACAGGACCGCGTGCACCTCCTCCTCGGAGTAGTGGGCGCTGAGCAGGTTGTCCATGCGGTCCTGGGCGACGGCGCCGGACCACTCCTGGGTGGCGATCTGCTCCATGGAGGTCTGGCCGCTGCGGACGACGAGGCGGCCGTCGTCGATGTGGGGCTGGAGCACCGACATCGCCCCGTCGAGGAAGTAGGAGGAGTTGTTGTCGTTGGGCGAGCCGCCGAACAGCTCGATGTTGAAGGGACCCTCCTCGTTCTCCAGGTCGAGGGCTCGCACGATGTACTCGCCCTGGAGGACGCCCACCTGGAAGTTGTCGAAGGTGGCGTAGTAGTCGACGTGCTCGCTGCCGAGGATGAGGCGGTCGTAGGCGATGACGGGGATGTCGCTGGAGGCGGCCATGTCGAGCACGTCGCCGAGGGCCTCGCCGTCGATGGAGGCGATGACCAGGACGTCGGCGCCCCGGGTGATCATGTTCTCGATCTGGGAGACCTGGTCCTCCACGACGTCCTCGCCGTACTGGAGGTCGGTGCCGAAGCCGCGGGCCTCGAACTCGGCGACCATGTTCTCGCCGTCGTTGATCCAGCGCTCGGAGGACTGGGTGGGCATGGCGATGCCGACGACGCCGGCCTCGCCCTCGGGCCGCGCGGCGTCGCCGACGCCTCCGCAGGCGGTGAGCAGGAGTGTGCCGCACAGTGCGGCGGCCAGGAGGGGTGTGCGTCGGGGATGGGGGGTCATGCGTTCGCCTTTCTGGGCGTGGTCCGGGCGCGGACGCGCACCGGGGTTCCGGTCAGTTCCGACTGGTCGAGAGGGTGATGACGGACCAGGACACGGGGGGCAGGACGGCGGAGAGCCTGCCGCCGTCCAGGGTCACGCCCCCGGCCGGTCGCGGGACGACCCGGTCGGGGGCGTCCATGGTGTTGTGGGCGTAGGGGTCCTCGTCGCTGAGGGTCCGGGCGTCCGTGACGGCCGTCGGGGCCAGGCCGCGCAGGTCGGCGTCGAGGGCGAGGTGCTGGTCGGTGGAGCGGTTGACCGCGAACAGCGACGCGGTGGCCTCCTCCTCGTCGAAGGTGACGACGGCGTCCAGGAGCGGGATCTCGCCGTGGCTGGCGGTCGTGTACCGGGGCGCGGTGACGCCGGTGTGCAGCACCCGGCCCCGTGCGGCCCGAGCGGTCAGGGCGAAGGGGTGGAAGACGGTCTGGCGCCACGCGGGGCCGCCGGGCTCGGTCATGATCGGCGCGATGACGTTGACGAGCTGGGCCTGGCTGGCGGCGGTGACCCGGTCGCCGTGCCGGAGCAGGCTGATGAGCATGTTGCCCACGACGACGGCGTCGGCGACGCTGTAGCGGTCCTCGATGACGCGGGGCGCCACCTGCCAGTCGTCTGCGGGCTGCGCGGCGGCCCGGGCCTGGTGGCGGCTCAGGTACCACACGTTCCACTCGTCGAAGGAGAGCTGGATGCGTTTGGGGTCGCGCAGGCGCGCGCCGACGGCGTCGGCGGTGGAGACGACGGAGTCGATG
>NZ_QPFC01000814.1:0-2158 GCF_003427465.1 Nocardiopsis sp. TNDT3
GCGGGCCTGACCGCCGCCTTCGCCGGACGTCCACCCAGGGGAGGGACGACGTCGTGGACGTCCGGCGAAGGCGGCGGTCAGGCCCGCGGGGCCAGCGCTCAGACGGTGATGGTGATGTTGTCGATGATGTCGTCGAGGAAGCCCTCGTCACTGAAGAAGTGCAGGGGGCGGGAGAACCCGGTGGACACGGAGTCCGCCGAGGCCGGGGCGGCGCCGACCAGCAGGACGGTGGCCAGGACGGCACCGGCGGCGGCACCAGCCAGGGCACGTTGCGTCAAGCACATGAAAACCACTCCATGTCACGTTGGGTGTGCATTTCGCTGCCGATGGTATCCATTTTGGTGAGTGTCGCGCTGACTTTTTCGCGATAAACAGGAGTACACGGCCCACGACGCGCGAAGCGGCGACGCCCAGGGTCAGGGGACGCCGCCGCGGTTCGAGGAGAAGCGCAGGTCAAAACCGTGATCGGGCGAACCAGTCGCGGGCCCGCTCCAGCACCTGGGGCGCCACCTGGTGCCCGCCGGGGTGCTCCTCGGCCTGCACCCGGGCCCCGCGTTCGCCCAGCTGGTCGGCCAGCAGGCGCGCCTGGTCCACGGTGGTGATCGGGTCGGCCGCGCCGAAGCCCAGGAACACCCGCACCCCCGACAGGTCCACCGGGTCGGGTCGGCGCCCCTGCAGCGGAGCCCCGGCCGCGAACAGGGCCGCGCCCCGCAGCAGGTGCGGGTGGAGCAGCAGCAGGGCGGCGCCGGTGTTGGCGCCGTTGGAGAACCCGCTGACCACGACCCGCTCCGGGTCCAGGTCGTAGGCGCGCACGGCCTCGGTGACGAAGGCGGCCAGGTCGGCGGTGCGCTCGATGAGGTCCTCGACGTCGAAGACGCCCTCGCGCACCCGGCGGAACCACCGGTTCATACCGTTCTCGTCCACCGTGCCGCGCGGTGAGAGCAGGGCCGCGCCCGGGGCCAGTGCCCGCCCCAGCGGCAGGAGGTCGTGCTCGTCGGCGCCGGTGCCGTGGAGCAGCAGCAGGGTGGGCGCGTCCGGGACCGTGGCCGGGGTGAAGACGTGGACGAGGTCGTCGACGCCGCTCACCGGCGGGTCTCCAGGGCGGGCAGGTGGGCGGCGATCTGCTCGCGGTCGGGCTCCAGCCACGGCGGGAGCCTGAGCGAGCGGCCCAGCTCCAGCAGCGGCTCGTCGTAGTCGAACCCGGGGCCGTCGGTGGCGATCTCCAGCAGCACGCCGCCGGGCTCGCGGAAGTAGATGGAGGTGAAGTAGCAGCGGTCGCGGACCTCGGTGACGCCCACGCCGTCGGCCTCCAGGCGTTGGCGCCAGGCCTCCTGGACGGGGCCGTCCGGAGCGCGGTAGGCCACGTGGTGGACCGTTCCGGCGGCGACCAGTCCGCGCGGGGCGCGGGGGTCGGCCACCACGTCGACGATGGTGCCCACGCCCTGGCCGGAGGCGTTGGTGTGAAAGCGGGTGCGCCCCCCGCTCTCATCCGCCAGGTGGAAGCCCAGCTGCCCGCCCAGCATCTGGACGGTGCCCTCCACGTCCTGCTCGGTCAGGGTCACCGCGCGGATGCCGCGGATGGCGTGTTCGGGCGGTACCGCTCCCCCGTCCCAGGGGTCGGTGTCGTGGTGGTCGGCGCTGGCGGCCAGTTCGATGACCAGGCCGTCGGGGTCGCGCAGGCTCAACACGTCCTCCTCACCGCGCTCGGCGGGACGGGTGGCCTCCACGTCCAGGGAGGCCAGGTGCCGGGCCCACCAGCCCAGGGAGCCCTCGGGCACGGAGAAGGTCGTGGTGGTGGCCTGGCCCGCGCCCACGCGCCCGCGGGGCGCGCCGGGCCAGGGGAAGAAGGTCATGATGGTGCCGGGGTTGCCCGCGCGGTCGCCGTAGTAGAGGTGGTAGGTCTGGGGCGCATCGAAGTTGACCGTGCGCTTGACCATGCGCATGCCCAGGGCGCGCAGGTAGAAGTCGGCGTTGGCCTGCGGATCGCTGGCGATCGCGGTCACGTGGTGGATTCCCGCGGGGCGCACGTCCATGTCCCTCACCCTTCGTCGAGTTCGCCGGGGCGCCTGCCAATGTAGTTTAAATTTAAACTACCACGGTGGTGTGCTCCCTTCCCACACTCCCCCCAAGACGGCCCCCGGGACAAGCACACCGCCCG
>NZ_QPFC01000815.1:0-2392 GCF_003427465.1 Nocardiopsis sp. TNDT3
CCGATGACCCCCACCCGGGCCCCCTCGGAGAGCGTCAGCAGCGACTCGTACATGGACGACACCGACGTCTTGCCGTTGGTGCCGGTGACGGCGACCACGTCCATGGCGCGTCCCGGTTCGCCGTGGTAGCGCGCCGAGACGAGTGCCGTCGCGATCCGCGCGTCCGGTACCCGGACCACGCACGCGCCGGTGTCCGCCGGCCGGTGTCCGGCCGGGTCCGGCCCCTCGACGAGCACGGCGGCGGCCCCGCGTGCGAGCGCCTCCCCGAGTGCCTCGGGACCGCCCGCGCGGTGTCCCGGCAGAGCGACGTAGAGCGAACCGGGGGTCACGCGGTCGGCGTCCAGGCACGGCCCCGAGGTGATCGGTGTGTCCTGGTCTCCGTGCAGTACCTGGTGGTCGTGGCCGTACAGCAGTTCGCTCAGCTTCACGGGAGGTCCCTTCGGGAGTGGTGCGGGACTGGGAAACCCCCGGTCCGGCCCGCCATGGGCTCGGACGGAGGCGGGCAGGCGCGCGGTGCGCGCGGAGGGTGACGAGCCGCGGGGCGCGGGAGGTCGCGGGCGCGACCGCCTCCGGGGCGGCCGGAACTACGTGGAGAGGTCGCTAACCGTGGCCGTGCAGGGCCGTGAGGCCGGTGCGGGGCGTCGCCGGGAGGACGGAGGTCGACAGGCTGACGGTCGGAAGGGCCGCGGCGGCCGAGCCCGGGACGGGGGCGGTCCGGAACGGACCCTGCTCCACCTCGCGCGTATCGGCCATGACTGGAGTGTACGCGCCGGGCCGCGTGGACGGGCTCGGGTGTCGGTCGGCGGGCAGGTGGGCCCGGGGCCGAGGGCCTCAGTCGAGTGTGCCGGGGCAGGTGAGCCCGGGTTCGGGGACCTCGCCGGTGAGCAGGTAGGCGTCCACCGCCTCGTCCACGCACGGGCTGCGGCCCGTGCCGTAGACGGTGTGCCCCGCACCCTCGTAGGTGACCAGGGTGGCGGTCTCCATCCGTTCGGCCAGGTCCTCGGCCCAGGCGTAGGGGGTGGCGGGGTCTCCGACGGCGCCCACGACCACGATCGGGGGCGCGTCCGGCGCGGTCGCCGCGGGGGCCTCCCCCGTCTCGGGCCAGTACGCGCAGGGCAGGTGGTCCCACACCGGGTCGGGGCCGAAGAGCGGGGCGAGGTCGGCCGCCTCGTCGGCGGCGTCGCGGTAGGCCTCCACGGTCGCCGGGTCGGCGCGGTCCGCGCAGTTCACGGCGGTGAACACCGCGCCCGGGTCCTGGTGCTCCGTTCCCGGTACGGCCTCGTCGGAGCCGGCCCGCGCGTACGCGCCGAAGGTGCGGTCGTGGAGCCGCCCGAGGTGGAGCGCGGTCCCCTCGGCGTCGTCCCCGGCGAGGGCTGTGAACAGGTCGGCGAGCAGGTCCCAGCCGTCCTCGCGGTACAGCTCCATGACCACCATGGCCGTCAGCGCGCGCCCGTCCACCGGGATCCCCTCGGCCTCGGCGGGGACGCGGTCGAGGCCGCGCAGGAGCGCGGCCGCCCGGACGTCGGCCTCGCTGAGGGTTCCGGCTCCGCCGGAGCCGGGGGCGCGGTCCGCTCCGGCGAACGGGCAGGCCGCGTCGCGGGCGCAGTGGGCCACGAACGCGTTCCAGGTGCCCTGGAGGGCGGCGACCTGCTCGACGGCGGCCCGCGCGTTGGAGGTGCCGGGCGCCGCGGCGCCGTCCAGGACCGCCGCCCGGACGCGGTCGGGGTACAGGTGGGCGTAGAGGGCGCCCAGGTGGGCGCCGTAGGAGTGGCCGACGAAGCTCAACCGTTCCTCGCCCAGGGCGTCGCGGACGATGTCGAGGTCACGGGCGACGTGGACGGTGCCGAGGCGGGTCAGGAACTCCTCCCCCACGGTCTGCGCGCAGGCCCCGGCGTACCTGCGGGCGGCGTCCTCCAGGGGTTGGAGCTCGACGGCGTCCAGGTCGCCGGGGTCGGTACCGGCCACGCCCTGGCGCGCCTCGACCAGGGCGTACCGGTCCCCGCAGGCGAAGCCGCCGCTGTCCCCGACGCCGCGCGGGTCGAAGGAGACGAGGTCGAAGGCGGCGCGGACGTCGTCGCCGAACAGGGGCGTGTCCAGGGCCCGGACCCCGGAGGCGCCGGGGCCGCCCGGGTTGACGACCAGGGAGCCCAGGCGCTCCTGCGGCGGGCCGCTGGCGGGCGCGCGGACCAGGGCGATGTCGAGGGTCCTGCCGCCGGGCTCGTCGTGGTCCAGGGGGACCGTGACCGTGCCGCACTCCAGGCTCTCCAGCCACTCCGTGTCGGATCCGCGGTCGGCGGGGCCGATGGCGCGCGTGATGGGTGTGGCCCGCCGCTCGGAGGGTTCGGTGTCGTGGTCGGAGGGTTCGGTGGTCCGCCCGTTCTCGTGACAGGGC
>NZ_QPFC01000816.1:0-5306 GCF_003427465.1 Nocardiopsis sp. TNDT3
CAGCGGGGTGGATGGGGGGAGGTCGCTCCCCCGCCCCTACTCGACCGGTTCGATCGAGGCGAGGGTCTCGATCCCGCCGAGCTCGTACCAGCCCTCCCACATCACCGCGGGGCTGTTGGGCGTGCCCTCGGCCTCACTGGGCCAGTTGGTCCAGGCGGAGTTGTTGGCCTGCGACCACTGGCCGTTGTACCAGAGCGGGATGGTCGGCAGCTCGGCCAGGAAGTGCTCCTGGAGCTGCGAGGTGACCTCGGCCGCGGCCTCGACGTCGTCGGCGGGGACCCGGGCGAGCTCCTCGGTGAGGGCCCACGCCTCGTCGCTCTCGTAGCGGTGGAAGTTCACCGTGGTCTGCTGCTCCTGGACGGGCAGCTGGTAGAGGTAGTCGTAGTAGGTCCACGGCGAGTTGCTCAGCTGCCGGGCGTTGTTGATGACCAGGTCGAACTCGCCCGCGTTGCGGTTGTCGTCGAGCAGGCCCGCGTCGGGGAACTCGGCCGTGATGTTGATGCCGACGTCCTGGGCGTTCTGCTCGATGATCCGGGCGGCCTCCATCCAGTCGGTCCAGCCGGAGGGGACCGCGAGGGTCAGCGCGATGGGCTCGCCGTCGGGGGTCTCGACGAAGCCGTCGCCGTCCTCGTCCATGTAGCCGGCCTCTTCGAGGATGGCCACGGCCTCGTCCGCGTCGAAGGTGAAGCCCTCGCGCTCGACCAGCTCGTGGTCGATGTAGGCGTCCCACTCGGGCAGCAGACCCGTGGGGTTGGCCGCCTGGACCAGGTTGGCGTACGGGCCCTCGACGATCTGGGTGATGTTGATCGAGTGGGCCAGGGCCTGGCGGAACGCCGTGTCGTTGAGCGGCTCACGGGTGTGGTTCGGGATGAGCCACGCCGTGTTAGCGCTCTTCATGTACGGGGGGCCGTCGTAGAAGCTGGTGATGGTCTCGTTGCTGTTGAGGACCTGGTCGATACCGGGCAGGAAGTTGTTGGAGAGGTCGACCTCGCCCTGGTTCAGCATGCCCATCGTGACCTCGTTGGAGGCGTTGACGATGTCGACGATGTAGCGGGCGTCCATCGTCATGTCGAGGGCCTCGATGGCCCACCACTCGTCGTTGCGCTCCCAGACCATGCGGTCGTCGGTGTGCGACTCGTAGACGTAGGGGCCGGTGCCGACCGGGTTCTCGTTGGGGCTGTCGGCGACCTGGCTCTCCTCCATGCCGGCCCAGATGTGGTCCGGGACGATGGGGTTGGAGTAGGCCCAGTTCATCCACTCCTGCGGACGGCTCTCCGAGAAGGTGACGGTGACCGTGCGCTCGTCGGTGGCCTCGACGCTCTCGATGTAGTCCCAGACGTTGCTGTAGGGGACTCCGGGGACCTGGCCGAGTTCCAGCGTGGTGACCACGTCCTGGGCGACGAAGGGCTCGCCGTCGTTCCACGTGACGCCCTCGCGCAGGGTGATCACGTGCTCGGTCTCCGAGGTCCACTCGTCGCTCTCGGCGAGCCAGTGGACGTACTCTCCCGCGTCCGCGTCGTAGTGGAAGAGCGACTCGTAGACCAGGCCGTTGGTGCCGACCGCGAACTGGCCCCGCATCATCGGGTTCCAGCTGGTCGGCGCCTCCCAGGCCGTACCCGTGGTGTACAGGGTCTCGTTCCTGGGGTACTGACCCGAACCGCCGTCGCTGTTCCCGCCGCCACCCGAGCAGGCGCTGACCGCGAGGGCCAGGGCCGCGAGTGCCGCCGGAAGCCGCAGCATTCTCATCTCGACTCCTCCTTGTCACCCGGCCGGCCTATGGGGGGAGTCCCCTCCGAGAGACCGGAAGGGTTGGGAGCGCTCCCAGTGGTGAGCGCGCGAGACCGTTGCTGAACCGGGTAAGTGACGTTAACAACAACACGTCCGCAGGAAGGGCGTCAATGCCCGACACTTCGCTGTTATTCGCTTGTAACAGCACAGATGCGGGTATGTCAGTAAGTTCGGCGGCGCTGAACCGGTTCCGCACGGGCGTTCTCGCTCCCTTGGGGGCCTGTCGGCGTGGGGCGTTACGCGCCGCAGCCTTCCACAGCTCGTGAGGAGGTGACAGCACCCTCACGGTCACCTTTTGGACACCAAAGCCGCAGAGACCACCGAGGCAACTCACGCCCCTGTTTTCACATCGTTAACAACTGCCACGGTGCACGCCGCGCCCCCGGCATCCGCGCCACGCGGGGCTCGCGGACCCTCACGCGGTGTACGCGTCGGACGGGGCGCGGGCGGCCGGCGGGGAGCGCCGGATCACGCGCCCAGAGGGCCGGTGCTGCCCCGCGGGAGCAGCTCCCCGCGCGAGGTCTCGCTGTTGGCCACCGGCTTGCCCTCGATCGTCCTGGCCAGCATCAGCGCGGCCTGGCGGCCGTAGGACACGATGTCGCGCACTATGGCGGTCAGCGAGGGGCGGACCAGGCGGCACAGCACCGAGTCGTCCCAGGCCACGATGGACAGCTGCGAGGGCACGTCCACGCCCATCTCGTGGGCCACGCCCAGTCCGGCCACGGCCATGAGGTCGTTGTCGTAGATCAGGGCCGTCGGCCGGTCGGTGGCGGCCAGCAGCTTGCGCGTGGTCCTGGTGCCCCCCTCGCCCGTGTAGTCGGCGTGCACCCAGCGGGCCTCGCTGAGCCCGGCCTGGGCCGCGGCGTCCAGGAAGGCCTGGGTGCGCACGCGGGTGTGCACGAACTTCTCCGGGCCCGCCACCTGGACGATGCGCCGGTGGCCGAGGGCGGCCAGGTAGTGGACGACCTCGCGCATGGCGGTGGCGTCGTCGGTGTACAGGTAGGGCAGGGAGCCCACGCCCTCGGGTCCGCCGAGGACGACGGCGGGCAGCGGGAGCTCCTCGACGACCTGGACGCGCGGGTCGCCCACGCGCAGGTCCACCATGATCACGCCGTCCACCCGGCGTTCGGACGACCAGCGCCGGTAGGCCGCGATCTCGGCGCCCATGTCCTCGGTGACCTGTAACAACAGGTCGACCCCCGAGGTGGCCAGCTCGGTCTCGATCCCCGAGACCAGCTGCATGAAGAAGGGTTCCAGACCGAGGGAGTGGGCGGGCCGGTCCACCACCAGGCCGACCGCCCCGATCCGGCCGCCGGGGGCGAGTGCGCGCGCCGGGCTGCTGGGCGCCCAGCCGAGGTCGCTGGCGATCGCCAGGATGCGTCTTCGGGTCTCCTCCGAGACCCCCGGACGCCCGTTGAGCGCGTAGGACACGGCCCCCTTGGACACCCCCGCGGCCTTGGCGATGTCCATGATGGTCGGACGCCGCATCAAACCCCCCATTCGTCCCCCTGATCACACAAAGCTGAACCGGTTAAGCAGACGGTTCGGGATTGTACTGCATGACCTTGGCGTCTAACCCGACAAATGGGTACTTAACTCACGAAAGTTCTCAAACTCCCTGGCATCGGGGGCACCAGTAGAGGGTGCGTCCGGCCAGTTCCGCGGAGGCGACCGGCGAAGAGCACACCCGGCAGGGTTCTCCGGTCCGGTAGCACACGTAGAGGCTGTCGGGCCGGGGCACGGGACGCGCGTCCGGGTCGGGGCGGTGCTCGGGCAGGGTGGTGATGATGTAGCCGTCCCGCACGCCGTCGCGGAGCAGGCCCGACAGGTCGTCCCACAGCCGCGACCACTGGTCGGCCGTGAGGTCGCGGCCCGGGGTCATCGGGTCCAGCCCCGCCCGGAACAGCGACTCCGCGCGGTAGATGTTGCCGATGCCCGCCACGACGTCCTGGCGCATGAGGAGCGCGGCGATGCTGGTCCGGGAACGGCTGACCACGCGCCAGGCGCGCTCGGGGTCGGCGTCGTCGCGCAGGGGGTCGGGCCCCAGCCTGTCCTGGACGGCGCGCTTGTCGTCCTCGGTGATGACCTCGCAGGCCGAGGGGCCGCGCAGGTCGGCCCAGCCGGAGGAGTTGACCAGCCGGGCGCGCACCGCCCCGACGGGTTCGGGCGCCACGACGAAGCCCTCGGCGTCGCGCAGCAGCTCCCGGCGGGCGCCGCCCGCGGCCCGAGGCGCGCCCAGGTGGCGTTCGCCGTCGGCGTCGCCGAAGGACCAGGCGCCGTACAGGCCCAGGTGGACCCGCAGCCACTCCCCCGAGTCGAACCCGAGGAAGAGGTGCTTGCCGTGGGCCTCGCTCTCGGTGAGGACCCGGCCGTCGATCCGGGCGGCGCCGTCGGCGAAGCGCCCCTGCGGACTGCTGGCGCGTACCGCGCCGCCGCCGAAGGTCTTGTCGAAGTGCGCTGCCAGGCGGTGCAGCGTGTGGCCCTCGGGCACCGGTCCTCTCCTCCTCCGTCCGTCCGGGGCTGCGGCGTGAACACCGCTTTCCGGACATCCGGCTCCAGGGTAGTGCGCCCGGCCCGTCCGCCGGTCCGGTCGGCTTCCGGCGCCGGTGGGGCCGCCCGGCCGTGCGCGCGGGTGTGGCCGCCCGACGGGTCAGTGGGCGGTGAGGATCTCCTCCACCAGGGCGCGCGGGTCGGCCAGGCAGCGCCAGGCGGGCACCACGACCACGGGGTCCCCCGTGGTGCGGTTGAGCGTCTCCCCCCGGGCGAGCAGCCAGCGCAGGGAGCGGCCGTCGGGCTCCCGGTCGAGCAGGAGCAGCAGGCGGCGGGAGCCGAACCGGACCACCATGTCGGCGGTCCAGCCCTCGCCCGTCTGCTGGAGGGTCACCTCCGTCCCCACCCCGCGCAGCTCCCTGACCAGCGCGGAGGCCGCCGCGTCGGTCCGCCCCGCGTGGCCCCCGGCCGCCGACGCCTCCAGCTCGCCCAGCGGGCCGTCGTCGCCCGACCAGTACCCGCGGTCGCCCACCACCACGAGCCGCTGGCGGGTGCGGGTGAGCACCGACGACCACAGGTGACCCATCCGGCGCACACGCCGCTCGGCGACGGCGGGCGCCCCAGAGGCCAGCGTCGGCGTCAGGACGGTGACGTCCGCCGGATCGTGGTCGTCCGCCAACAGGTCCGGTCCGCCCACCCGCACCTCGTGGCGCAGGACGCGCTTGCTCAGCAGGCGGCGCACCAGGGCCGCCTGGGGCTGGGTCGGCGCGACCACCGCGACCACCCGGCCCCGGGGCAGGTGCTCGTCGAGTTCGTCCACCACCACCGCCACCCGGTAGGCCTCGTCCCGGTTGACGAAGGACGCCCCGGGCGCGGCCTCGCAGACCCCGGCGACGTCGCGCCACTCGAACGCGGGGCCGCCCGAGGGGTCGGGGAGGGTGCGCACCGCGAGCCTGCCCCCGTAGCAGTGCCGCGACGCGGCCCCGGCGAGCTGGGGCGGCGCCCCGTCGTGCTCGTCCAGCCACCGC
>NZ_QPFC01000085.1:0-1592 GCF_003427465.1 Nocardiopsis sp. TNDT3
GTGCGGCGCCCGCCGGGGCGCCGCACCGCACGCGCGAAGGTGCAGGGCAGGAGGGACTCGAACCCCCAACCGCCGGTTTTGGAGACCGGTGCTCTGCCAATTGAGCCACTGCCCTTAGCGGAAACTGCGATCCCACCATAGCCGGTTCCGGTGCGCTGCGCACACCGTGCGCCAGGTAACACCTGGGCCACGACCGGCCGACCCGAAAGAGTGTATGCGCTCGGGGCGCCGTGACCAAACCGTTCGTCCCTCCGAGGAGGGTGAACGACCCCTTCGTCCGGTTGCGCCCTCCTTCCCGCCCGCGCCCGGACCAGGGGCGCATGACAACATGGGACGCATGACTGATCGACCCCGTCTCTCTGCACGTATCAGCGCGATCTCCGAGTCCGCCACCCTGGCCGTGGACGCCAAGGCCAAGGCGATGAAGGCGGAGGGCCGTGCCGTCATCGGCTTCGGCGCGGGAGAGCCCGACTTCCCGACCCCCGACTACATCGTCGAGGCCGCCGTCGAGGCCGCCCGTGAGCCCCGGTTCCACCGCTACACGCCCGCCGGCGGCCTGCCCGAGCTCAAGAAGGCCATCGCCGAGAAGACCCTGCGCGACTCCGGCTACGAGGTCGACCCCGCCCAGGTCCTGGTGACCAACGGCGGCAAGCAGGCCATCTACGAGGCCTTCGCCGCCATGCTGGACCCGGGCGACGAGGTCATCGTCATCGCCCCGTACTGGACCACCTACCCCGAGTCGATCAAGCTCGCGGGCGGCGTCCCGGTCTTCGTCGTCACCGACGAGAGCACCGGCTACCTGGCCAGTGTGGAGCAGCTGGAGGCGGCGCGCAGCGAGCGCACCAAGGTCCTGGTGTTCGTCTCCCCGTCCAACCCGACCGGCGCCGTGTACCCGCGCGAGCAGGTCCGCGAGATCGGCCGCTGGGCGAACGAGCACGGCCTGTGGGTGCTGTCCGACGAGATCTACGAGCACCTGGTCTACGGGGACGCCGAGTTCTCCTCGCTGCCCGTCGAGGTGCCCGAGATCGCCGACCGCACCGTCATCGTCAACGGCGTGGCCAAGACCTACGCCATGACCGGCTGGCGCGTGGGGTGGATCATCGGCCCCAAGGACGTGGTCAAGGCCGCGGGCAACCTCCAGTCGCACGCCACCTCCAACGTCGCCAACGTCTCGCAGGCCGCCGCCCTGGCCGCGGTCTCCGGCGACCTGGACGCCGTGGCGACGATGCGCGAGGCCTTCGACCGCCGCCGCAAGACGATCGTGCGCATGCTCAACGAGATCGACGGCGTGGTCTGCCCCGAGCCGCAGGGCGCGTTCTACGCCTACCCCTCGGTCAAGGGCGTGCTGGGCAAGGAGATCCGGGGCAGGACGCCGCAGACCTCCACCGAGCTGGCCGAGCTCATCCTGGAGCAGGCCGAGGTCGCCGTGGTGCCCGGTGAGGCCTTCGGCACCCCCGGCTACCTGCGCCTGTCCTACGCGCTCAGCGACGAGGACCTCGCCGAGGGCGTGAGCCGCATCCAGAAGCTGCTGGCCGAGGCCAAGTAGGCCGCACGGCCGTCGGACGCGCCCCGGGGACGGGTTCCCCGGGGCG
>NZ_QPFC01000817.1:0-6305 GCF_003427465.1 Nocardiopsis sp. TNDT3
CCGCGTTCCTAACCTCTCAGGTCAGTACAGCTAGACCCGCTCGATGATGGTGACGTTGGCCTGGCCGCCGCCCTCGCACATGGTCTGGAGGCCGTAGCGGCCGCCGGTGCGGTGCAGCTCTGCGACCAGCTTGGCCATGAGCACGGTGCCGGTGGCGCCCAGCGGGTGGCCGAGGGCGATGGCGCCGCCGTTGGGGTTGACCTTGGCCGGGTCGGCGCCCAGCTCCTGGATCCAGGACATCGGCACCGGGGCGAAGGCCTCGTTGATCTCGGTGACGTCGATGTCGTCGATGCCCAGGCCCGCCTTCTCCAGGGCGATCCGGGTCGCCGGGATGGGCGCGGTGAGCATGTACACGGGGTCGTCGCCCACCAGCGAGAGCTGCACGATCCGGGCCAACGGGGTCAGGCCGTGCCGCTCGACCGCCCGCTCGGAGGCGATCAGGACCGCGCCCGCGCCGACGGAGATCTGGCTGGCCACGGCGGCGGTGAGCGCCCAGCCCTCGCGCAGCGGCTTCAGGCCCGCCATCTTCTCCAGGGTGGTGTCGGGGCGCACGCCCTCGTCGCGCTCCACCCCGGCCAGGGGGGCGATCTGCTCGTCGAAGTAACCCGCCTCCAGCGCCCGGGCCGCGCGCCGGTGGCTCTCCAGGGCGAACTCCTCCAGCTGCTCGCGCTTGAAGCCCCACTTCTCGCACATGAGCTGGGCGCCGCGGAACTGGGAGATCTCCTGGTGGCCGTAGCGCTCGGCCCAGCCGTCGCCGTACAGCCCGAGCCCGTTGTCGAGGGCGTACTGGACGTTGGCCCCCATGGGGACCATGCCCATGTTCTCCACGCCCGAGGCCACGACGAGGTCCTGGGTGCCGGACATGACGCCCTGGGCGGCGAAGTGGACGGCCTGCTGGGAGGAGCCGCACTGGCGGTCGATGGTGACGCCGGGGACGGACTCCGGGAGGCCCGCGGAGAGCCAGGAGGTGCGGGCGAGGTCGAGCGCCTGCGGCCCGACCTGGCTGACGCAGCCCATGATGACGTCCTCGACCGCGGCGGGGTCCACCCCGGTCCGGGAGACGAGTTCCCTGAGCACGTGCGCCCCCAGGTCCGCCGGGTGCACGGCGGCCAGGGCGCCCTTCTTCGTCCCGACGGGGGTGCGTACTGCGCCGACGATGTATGCCTCGGCCACGGGGTCCTCCAAGGGCCTGGGTGACGGTTACGAACCGAACTGTATTCGGTTTCTCGGATCCGGCAAGCCCCCGCCCCCGCGAACACGGCGTCGCGCGGGTTGTCCACAGGGAGAGGCTTCCCGTGGCGGCGGACCGTGCTCGGTGCCAGTCTGGAGAAAAAAGCTGAGAAGGGGGGCTTGGGTCCCCCTCCCCTGGGTTGCCCTCACGCCCGGTGCGCTCCCCGCTCCAGGTGCCCGGCGTCCCCCTCGTCCCCCAGGACGTCGGTGGTGATCCGCTCCAGGGCGGCCACCACCTCGGGGTGCTCCTCGGGCCCGTAGTCGGCCAGCAGCGAGCGCAGTGCGGTGCGCTGGGCCTCGAACATCCTGCGGGCGGCGGACACGCCGCGCCGGCTGAGCTCCCAGGGCTCGCCCCCACCCGCCAGGTAGCCCGCCTCGACCAGCTCCCGGTGGACCGGCGCCCAGTAGTCGGCGGGCAGCCCGGACATCTCCACCAGCTCCCCGGGCGACAGCGGCCCCGTCACGCCCAGGTGGCTGAGCACCCAGCACGCGCGCGGCGAGACCTCCAGGCCCGCCGCCTCGCGCAGGCGCTCGTACATCTGGTCGGCACCCTCCCGGCCGCAGGCCCGGAACACCTCCTTCTCCACGTGCGCGACGGCGCTGCGGCTCGCTGCGGCCACGGGCGGGATGGACTCGTCCAGGTCCGGGGAGTCGATGGTGGTGCGCAGCGGGATCTGCCGCAGGAACAGCGCCAGCACGAACCCGGCCAGGGCGACCGGGACCGCGCACAGGAAGACGGTGTCCACGGCGTCCGCGTAGGCCTGGAGGAAGGACGCCTGCGCCTGCGGGGCCAGCTGGTCCAGGCTGCGCGGGTCGCTCTCCAGCGCCGCGGGGTCCACCCCGGGCGGCAGCTGGATCTGCGCGGCCCGCTCGGCCAGGTTGGCCGCCAGCTGCCCGGAGAAGACGGCGCCGAACACCGCCGTGCCGAACGACCCCCCGATGGAGCGGAAGAACGTCGCCGCCGAGGTGGCCACTCCCAGGTTCGCGTAGCTGGCGGCGTTCTGCACCACCACGACCACCACCTGCATCACCAGGCCCAGGCCGAGACCGAGGACGAAGAAGTAGAACCCCATCTGCGTCATCGAGCTCTCCGGGCCCAGCCGCGAGAGCAGGAACAGTCCGAGGGAGGTCACCGCCATCCCCAGCACCGGGTAGACCTTGTAGTGGCCGGTGCGGGTGACCAGGCGCCCGCTGGTGATCGAGGTCAGGAACAGGCCCAGCACCATCGGCAGCAGGTGCAGTCCCGAGGCCGTGGGCGACAGGCCGTGCACGACCTGGAGGAACAGCGGCAGGAAGGCCATCGACCCCATCATCGCGAAGCCCACGCAGAAGCCGATCGCCATGGCCACCACGATGGTCGGGTCGCGGAACAGGCTGAGCGGCATGACCGGGTCCTGCGCCCGCCGCGCGGACAGCCACCAGCCCACGCCGAGCACCACGGCTACGGCGCCGAGCCCGAGGACCTGCGGCGACGTCCACGGGTAGAGGCTGCCGCCCCAGGAGGCGACCAGCGTCAGGCAGATCGCGGTGGCGGCCAGCAGCACGATCCCGGAGTAGTCGATGCTCTGGCGGCCGGTCGGCTGGCGGCGCGGCAGCACCACGAGCACCGTGACGAAGGCCAGCACCCCCAGCGGCAGGTTGACGTAGAACACCCACCGCCAGGACAGGTGGTCCACGAACAGTCCGCCGAGCAGCGGACCGGCCACGCTGGAGATCCCGAACACCGCGCCGAACAGCCCCTGGTACTTGCCGCGCTCGCGGGGCGAGACGACGTCGCCGATGATGGCGGAGGCCAGCACCATGAGTCCTCCGCCGCCCACGCCCTGGAGCGCGCGGAAGAGGATGAGCTGGAGCATGCTCTGGGCGGTCCCGCACAGGGCCGAGCCCGCCACGAAGACGGCGATGCACACCAGGAAGAACTGCTTGCGGCCGAACTGGTCGCCGAGTTTGCCCCACAGCGGCGTGACGGCCGTGACCGCGAGCAGGTAGGCGGTGATCACCCACGACAGGTGGTTGAGCCCGCCGAGGTCGGACACGATCGTGGGCAGCGCGGTGGACACGATCGTCTGGTCCAGGGCCGCCAGCAGCACGGTGAGCATCAGCGCGCTCATGATCACCGCGATCCTGCCGCTCCGGTGCTCCCTGCGCGCCCGATGCCTGGCCTCGTACTGGACCATGGCCCTCCCCTCCCCCGGCCGGGCCGCACGCGGTCCCGTCCCTCGGCTACCGGCTCCGCTGCCGCCACCCTAGGAAGCCGTCGCGCCCGCGCCCCGCCGGAACCGCCGGACGGGCTCCCACGGGCACGGGAACTTTGCCGGGGCTTGGACTGTCCCCTTCAAAACCGAATCTTGTTCGGTTACTGTGGCGTCACGCAGGAATCCCCGACACCCCGGAGCAGAGCATGAAGCGGGAACTCTTCGACGCCGACCACGACCTCTTCCGCGCATCGGTGGCCGAGTTCCTCAAGCGCGAGGTCACGCCCCGCCATCCGGAGTGGGAGAGGGACGGGATCGTGCCCCGCGAGGTGTGGACCAGGGCGGGCGAGGTCGGCCTGCTCGGCCACGGCGTGCCCGAGGAGTACGGCGGCACCGGGCTGCGGGACTTCCGCTACAACACCATCGTCAACGAGGAGATCTGCCGGGCCCGCGCCAGCGGCCTGGGCGTCACCCTCCAGAACGACGTCATGGCCCCGTACATGGTCGACCTGACCGACGAGGAGCAGAAGCGGCGCTGGCTGCCGGGGTTCGCCAGCGGCGAACTGATCACCGCCATCGCCATGACCGAACCCGGGGCGGGCAGCGACCTCCAGGGCATCGCCACCTCGGCGGTGCGCGACGGCGACGAGTACGTCGTCAACGGGTCCAAGACCTTCATCACCAACGGCGTCAACGCCGACCTGGTGATCGTGGTCGCCCGGACCGACCCCGACGCGGGCGCGCAGGGCTTCTCGCTGATCGCGGTGGAACGCGGCGCCGCCGGGTTCACCCGGGGCCGCAACCTCGACAAGATCGGCATGAAGGCGCAGGACACCGCCGAGCTGTTCTTCGACGACGTGCGCGTCCCGGCCGCCAACCTCATCGGCCGGGAGGGCGGCGGGTTCGTCCACCTGATGGAGAACCTGCCCCAGGAGCGGTTGTCCATCGCCACCTGCGCGGTGGCCTCCGCCGACGCCGTGCTCCAGCACACCATCGCCTACTGCCGGGAGCGGACCGCCTTCGGCCGTCCGATTGGGCGCTTCCAGAACACCCGTTTTGTTCTGGCCGAGTTGGCCACCGAGGTGGACATCGCCCGCACCTACGTGGACCGCGGCATCGGCCTGCTCAACCGCGGTGAGCTGACCGTGGAGGACGCCGCCATGGCCAAGTGGTGGACCACGGAACTGTGCAACAAGGTCGTGGACCGGTGCCTCCAGCTTCACGGCGGGTACGGGTACATGATGGAATACCCCGTGGCACGGGCCTGGCAGGACACCCGCGTCCAGACGATCTACGGTGGCACCACCGAGATCATGAAGGAGATCGTCGGGCGCGGCCTGGGTCTGTGACCGCACAACCCCCTCCCCAGAAGGGTCGGAGCTGGAATGAGCGGTGCTTGGGACGGCCTCATCGTCATGGGCCTGCTGGTCGTGCTGCTCGTGATCGGGGTGCGCAAGCTCCGGCCCCGGGTCCACATCCCGTGGACCACCAGCGGGATCGTGGTCTTCTTCGTCTTCCTGTGCCTGCTGCTGTGGGCCTGGTCCTGGCGCTAGACAGGACCCTCCCTGACGGGCGGGCCGGTGCCGCGGCCCGCTCCCCCTCCGCGACAGGCGTCAGCGGACCGCCGGCGGCCGCCGAAGGGACGGGCCCGGCGCGTCGCGGCGGTTCCACGACGGCGCCGGGCCCGCAGGCGGCGGGAGGCTAGTCCCGCCCGGCCTTCTCCCCGTCGTCGGCCCTGTGCTGCTCCCCGGTCTCCTCGGAGTGCATGGGCATCTCGAACCAGACCGCCTTGCCGTCCGGGGTCGGCCGCGCCCCCCACCGGCTGGCCAGCTGCTCGACCAGGTACAGGCCGCGGCCGCCCTCGTCGTCGGCGGCGGCGCTGCGGATGCGGGGCAGGCGCAGGTCGTTGTCGAAGACCTCCACCCACACCGTGTTCGCGCCCCGCCGCAGCCGCAGCAGGAACTCCTTCTCCCCGGCCTCCTCGGCGGGTTCGTCGGCCTCCTCGGCCACCGCCTCCAGCAGGTCGGTCCAGTCCTCGTCGAACTCGTCGGCCACCGCGTCGAGCGGGGTCTCGGAGTCCAGCACCCCTCCGCCGGTGAACTCGCGGTGAACCGGGTGCGGGGTGGCGTGGATGACGACGTTGGTGACGATCTCCGAGACCAGCAGGCAGGCCAGCTCGGCCTGGTCGCGGTCCACCCCCCACTCGCTGAAGGTGTGGGCCGCCATGTGGCGGGCCTCGCCCACGGTGGAGGCCTCCGAGGGGAACCAGCCCTCGCGCAGCGCCAGCTCCTCGGAGTGGGTGCGCACGACCAGCAGAGCGGTGTCGTCGTCGTGTTCGCCCGGGACGCTGTGCACGGCCGCCTCGGCGATCTGGTCCACGTCCTTGTCGGCGACCTCGGCCACCCGCTCCGCCAGCAGCTCGAAGGCGCTCTCGGGGTCCGCCCTGCCCCCGGCCGGGCGCCGGTCCACGAGCCCGTCGGTGTACAGGACCAGGGTGGCGCCGATGGGCAGGCGCAGGTTGGCCTGGTGGTAGACCACGTCCTCGCCCGATCCGCCCTTGGCCCGCACGCCCAGCATGCGGTCGGTGACCTCCAGGTCGATCTTCTCCACCGACTCGGAGGTGACCAGCAGCGGGGGCGCGTGCCCGGCGTTGGCGTAGGACAGCTCGCGCGACCAGGCGTCGTAGACCATGTACAGGCAGCTGACGCTGGGGATCCAGGTGCCGCCCTCCTCGTCCTCCTGGCCCAGCTGGCGGACCCACTCGTCGAGTTCGCGCAGGATGTCGGCGGGCTCGCGGTCGGCCTGGGCGAAGGCGCGCAGCGCGGCGCGCAGCTGGCCCATGACGGCGGCGGCGTGCGGGCCGCGGCCCTCGACGTCGCC
>NZ_QPFC01000818.1:0-4565 GCF_003427465.1 Nocardiopsis sp. TNDT3
GCGGGGAGCGCCCGCGGTCGGGGACGTGGGAGGAGCGGGCGGTTGAAGTGGCTGTTGACACGGTTGCTGGCGGGTGTGGCCGCGATCGCGGTCGTGGTGGCCGGCGCGGGGGCCCTGCTGGCCTTCCAGTTCTCGGGTGAACCGGCGCCGTGGGCGGTCTCCCGGGGCTCCGACGCGGCCTGGGTGGGCTCCTGGGAGGACACCGGTCCCCTGGCGCGGGTGCTCGACACCGGCGGGGTGGACACGGTGTACGTGTACGCGGGCGAGATCGACGCCGAGGGCGCGGTCGAGCGGGTGGAGGACACCGGTTCCCTGCTGTCCTGGCTGGAGCGGGAGTACCCCGACGTGCGCGCGCTGGCGTGGCTGCGGCACGTGGAGAGCGGGTCCTCGCTGCTGCGGGACCGGCTCGACGAACAGGCCCGCGCGGCGCTCGCCCCGGCGGTCGCCGGGGTGGCTTCGGACGGGTTCGCGGGCGTGCACCTGGAGATCCGCCCGGTGACCGTCAACGACCCGTCGATCCCCGCGCTCATGTCGATGGTGCGCGAGGAGCTGGGCGGGGAACCCGTGCTGTCGGTGCAGGCCCACCACGTGGAGCTGGTGCCGGGCGGTCGGGTGCCCTCCTTCGTCATGGAGCGCGAGGAGAGGTACTGGTCCAAGGGCTACCTGGACCGGGTGACCGAGCACGCCGACGAGGTCGTGCTGCCGGGTGTGGGGGCGGGAATGCCCGGCGACGCGCTGTACGGCGGGTTCATGGTGCGGCAGGTGACCGAGGCGGTGACCGCCCTGCGCGCGCGTGAGGGCGTGGCGGTGCGGTTCGGGCTGCCCACGTACGGCGGTGGCGAGTGGGCGCCGGAGGAGGCGGACGAATCGTTGGCGACCGCGCTGGAGGCCGTCCGGCTGGGCGTGACCGAGGCCGATCCGCCGGAGGGGATGACCCTGGGGGTGGCCTTCTACCTGGGGGACGAGGCGACCGAGGAGGACGTGACGGCCTACACGGAGGGGTGGCTGCTGTCCTAGGGAAAGACGACGGCGGGGCTTGAGGGCCGCTGAGAACAAGAGGCCGCGGGAGTGACCACAGGTAAAGCTTGCAGGCCCCTGCCGCGAAAGCCCGGGGCTGGTGAGGTCCTCCGAGGGCATTTGAGGGCACTTGAGGGCACGAGCGGTATCCCGTGTGAGGCATACTGGAAGTCCGTGTCTCGGACTTCCACATTGGCCTCGGGCCCTGTGGACTCACACACCCTGCGTCGGCGCCCACGCCGGCCCCTCGCGGAACGGCTGCCCGCGGGTCGGGCCGCCTGGTCCGGTCGGCGCGATGACCAAGATCAACTGGAGCACGTTTTCGCATGGCGAACATCAAGTCGCAGAAGAAGCGCATTCGGCAGAACGAGAAGGCTCGTGTCCGCAACCAGGCGGTGCGCTCCTCGCTGAAGACGGCCGTCCGCAAGTTCCGTGAGGCTGCCGAGGCCGGGGACGTCGAGAAGGCCACCGTCGCCCAGCGCGCCGCCGCTCGCGCGCTGGACAAGGCCACCAGCAAGGGCGTCATCCACCAGAACCAGGCCGCGAACCGCAAGAGCGCGATCGCCAAGCGTCTGCACTCCCTGCAGTCCGCCTGAGACTGAGGCTCGACCCGGCCCGGTGCGCACGCACCGGGCCGGGTTTTTTCGTGCGCCGGACGATGCCGCCCACCGCCGTCCGCGCAGGTCGAGGAGGCCCGGGCGGGAGTTGTCCACAGCTTGGAATCGGCTGCTGACACAGCGTTTCCGGCTTCCTAACGTGGTCTTATGACTGTTCAGCGCCGCAACCGGCGCCACTCCCCCTCGACCGACCAGCAGGACCGACTCCGCGCGCTCACCCTGGACGCCTCACCGGCCGCCCGGCGCCTGCGCGCGCGTATCCCCCGCTCGCACGCGCAGCCCGCGCCGCCTCCCCGTGGTGTCCCGGCGATCCCGAGCGCGCCGTACGCGGTGGCCGGGACGCACGCCCCGTACCGTCCGGCGGCGTCTGGCGGCGCACCCTGCCCGGAGGGCACAGGCCGTTCCGAGGCCGCGCCCCGCCGAGGTTCGGTCACCGGCCCCCAGCGGCCGGAGGCCCACGAGGGCGCCGTGACCTGGTCTCCGAGCCCGGGCCAGCGGGGCGGGAGCGCCTCCGGTGACCGCCCGGGCCGGAGGCAGGCCAGGCCGGTCGCCCCGGGGACGACCGCCGCCGGGGAAGAAGGCCGGTTCTCGGCCCGGTCCGCCCCGGATCAGGCTGGAAGGCGTCGGCCCCCGGGAAGCGCCGAGGCCGATACCCATCGGCCTCCGGACGCGCCGCCCGCTCCCGGCACGGGTCCCGTGCCCTCGAAGGCCTGGCCCGAGCGCCACCCCGACGACCTGCTCGGCGTGACCGCTCCCCCTCGTTCCGCCCCGGGCAGGTCTGCGGCCGTGCGGGGTCCGTCCGAGGGGAGCCGGACTGGAGAGGCGACGGTACCCGTCCCGCGGACCTCGGGGGAGAACCGGGGCGGACAGGCGGCCCTGCCCGGCCCATGGACCTCGGAAGGGAACCGGAACGGGAAGGCCACGGCGACCGCGCCACGGCCCTGCGTGGTGAACCGGGAGGGGGAGGCGACCGTGCCCGCACCGCGGACCTCGGGGGAGAACCGGGGCGCGAGGACCGCAGGGCCCGTCAAGCGGGACACCGGGGAGGGCCCGGCCCCCGGGACCGCCCTGTCCGCCCGACGTGCCGGCACGTCGGAGGGCGCACCCGGTCCGGAGCCGTGGCCCGACCCGGCAGAAGGACGGCACCGGCGCCCGGAGCGCCCGCCGTCGGGGTACGCGGAGTTCGACCCCGAGCCGTCCGGCTCGCTCCTGGAACGGCTGGCACTGCGATGGCCGCCGCGGGCGGCGCTGTCCCGTCGGGCGGTGATCGTCCTGGCCGTGCTGGGCGCCCTGGCCGTCGTGCTGGTGCTGACGCTGTACCACCGGCCGACCACGGTGCCCGCACCCGAGATGGTCACCCGTGCCGCGCCCGTGCCCGCGGCGGAGGGCGACGGCGCTCGGTCCCCTGCGCTGGAGGCGGGGGCGCAGGCCGGGGACGCGGACGCCGGAGCGGCCGGGGACGCGGCGCCGAAGGATGACCTCGTGGTGCATGTGGGCGGTGAGGTGTCCGACCCCGGGCTGTACACGCTCCCGTCGGGGTCGCGGGTGGCCGACGCCGTGGAGGAGGCCGGTGGCGCGCTGCCCGACGCCGACCTCGACCTGCTCAACCTGGCCCGTCCGCTGGTGGACGGTGAACAGGTCCTGGTGGGCGTCCCCGTGCCCGCGGGCGCGGGCGTCACCGGGAGCGGTCCCCAGGGGGCCGGAGGGCTGGTGGACATCAACCGGGCGGACCGGGCCCTACTGGAGACCCTGCCCGGGATCGGCGCGGTGATCGCCGACAACATCGTCTCCTACCGCGAGGAGCACGGCCCCTTCCGGAGCGTCGACGACCTGCTCAACGTGGACCGGATCGGCGACAAGACCCTCGCCGACCTCCAACCCCACGTGACGGTGGGGTGAGCGGCGGTGACGACATGGCTGGGGACGGACGCCTACGGGCTGGACGAGCCGCCCGACCTGCGCCTGCTGGCGCCCGCGGCGACGGCCTGGCTGGCCGCGCTGGCGGCGCTCTCCGCCCCGCCGTGGGCCGCGTGGTCCCTGGCCGGGGTCGCGGGGGCCGGTGCGGCGGTGGTGCTCCTGGCGGCGGCGCGTCCGCCGCTGGAGGCGGTGGCGCTCACCGCCGCGGCGTCGCTGGCCTGTGCGGCCACGGTGGCGGCGGTGGCCGGTGTGCAGGTGCACCGGGTGGAGCGGAGCGCGGCCGGGGAGGCGGCGGAGCAGGGGCGCGAGGCGGAGTTCGAGGCCGTGGTGACGTCCGATCCGCGCCCGCGGTCGGGGACTCCCCGGCCGGGCAGGGCGGGCTGGGTGATCGACGCCCGTACCGCGTGGGTGCGGTCCGGGGGGACCGAGCGGGCGTCCGCGGCGCCGGTGGTGGTCCTGGCCTCGGAGGAGGAGTGGCGCGAACTGCTGCCCGGGCAGACCTTCCGGGCGCGGGGCGTCTTCCTCGGCACGGAGGACGATCCCCTCACCGCCGCCCTGGTCCTGGTGCGCGGGCCGCCGGAGGAGGTGGGGCGGCCCGGGGGTCTGCAGAGCTTCGCCGGTCTGGTGCGGGAGCGGCTGCGGGAGGCCTCCTCGGGGCTGTCCCAGCCCGAGGCCGGGCTCCTTCCCGCGCTGATCGTCGGCGACGCGTCCGGGGTGCCGCCGGAGACCGCCGAGGACTTCCGGGAGACCGGGATGACGCACCTGCTGACCGTCTCGGGGGCCAACCTGGCGGTGCTGACCGGCTTCGTGCTGGCGCTCACCCGGCTGCTGCGGACGCCCCCGTGGTGCTCGGTGGCGGGCGGCGCGGCGGTGATCTGGGTGTTCGTCCTGGTGTGCCGCCCGGAGCCGAGCGTGGTACGCGCGGCGTTCATGGGGTCGCTGGGTCTGCTGGCGCTGGCCACGGGGCGCGCCCACGCGGGGCTCGGTGCGCTGGCCGTCACGGTCGTCGGGGTG
>NZ_QPFC01000819.1:0-2414 GCF_003427465.1 Nocardiopsis sp. TNDT3
CGAGCAGCTGCTCGACGTCGGCCAGGTGCAGGCCGCTGGTCGGCTCGTCCAGGACGTAGACGCCGCCCTCCCCGGCCATGTGGACGGCCAGCTTGAGCCGCTGCCGCTCGCCGCCGGACAGGGTGGTCAGCGGCTGGCCGACCCTGAGGTAGCCCAGGCCGACCTCCTCCAAACGCCGCAGGATCCGCGCGGCCGCGGGCACCTTCGCCCCCTCGCCGTTGAAGAACGCGTGCGCCTCGGCCACCGACATCGCGAGCACCTCGCTGATGTCGCGGCCGCCGTCCGGGCCGCCCAGGCGGTACTCCAGCACCTGCGGCTGGAACCTCCTGCCCTCGCACTCCTCGCACGGCGAGGCCACCGTGTCCATCATGGCCAGGTCGGTGTAGAGCACCCCGGCTCCGTTGCAGGCCGGGCAGGCGCCCTCGGAGTTGGGGCTGAACAGCGCCGGTTTGACGCCGTTGGCCTTGGCGAAGGCCTTGCGGACCGGGTCGAGCAGCCCGGTGTAGGTGGCCGGGTTGCTGCGCCGCGAGCCGCGGATCGCGCCCTGGTCCACCGACACCGCGCCCGCGCCCGCGGGCATCGACCCGTGGACCAGCGAACTCTTGCCGCTGCCCGCCACGCCGGTCACCACGCACAGCACGCCCAGCGGCACGTCCACGTCCACGCCGCGCAGGTTGTTGGCGTCGGCGCCGCGGATCTCCAGGGCGCCCCGGGGCGTGCGCACCCGCGGCTTGAGCCGGGTCCGGTCGTCGAGGTGGCGGCCGGTGAGGGTGCCGCTGGCGCGCAGCCCCCCGACGCCGCCCTCGAAGACGATCCGCCCGCCGTCGTCACCGGCGCCGGGGCCGAGGTCGACCACGTGGTCGGCGATCGCGATGGTCTCCGGCTTGTGCTCCACGACGAGCACGGTGTTGCCCTTGTCGCGCAGCCGCAGCAGCAGGCGGTTCATCCGCTCGATGTCGTGCGGGTGCAGTCCCACGGTGGGTTCGTCGAAGACGTAGGTGACGTCGGTGAGCGAGGAGCCCAGGTGGCGGATCATCTTGGTGCGCTGCGCCTCGCCGCCCGAGAGCGTGCCCGAGGAGCGGTCGAGCGAGAGGTAGCCCAGCCCGATCTCCACGAAGGAGTCGAGCGTGTGCCCCAGTTTCTCCAGCAGCGGCCCCACGGAGGGTTCCTCGAGCCCGCGGACCCACGCGGCCAGGTCGCTGATCTGCATCGCGCACGCGTCGGCGATGCTGATCCCGCGGATCCTGGAGGACCGGGCCTCCTCGCTGAGGCGGGTGCCGTCGCACTCGGGGCAGGCGGTGAAGGTGACCGCCCGGTCCACGAACTCCCGGATGTGCGGCTGCATCGCCTCCCGGTCCTTGGACAGGAACGACTTCCGGATCTTGGGGATCAGCCCCTCGTAGGTGAGGTTGACGCCCTCGATCTTCACCTTGACCGGTTCCTTGTGGAGGAAGTCGGCGAGTTCCTCCTCGGTGTAGTCGCGGATCGGCTTGCGGGGGTCCACGAAGCCCGACTCGGCGTAGACCCGCACCGTCCAGAAGTTGTCCGACTTCCAGCCGGGGATGGTGAACGCGCCCTCGGCGATCGACTTGGAGTCGTCGTAGAGCTGGGTGAGGTCGATGTCGGAGACCGTGCCCCGGCCCTCGCAGTGCGTGCACATGCCGCCGGTGCGGCTGAAGGTCTGCTTCACGGCCTTGCCGTTGCCCACCCTGATGGCGCCGCTGGCCTGGACCGAGGCGACGTTGAACGCGAACGCGTTGGGCGAGCCGATGTGCGGTTTCCCGAGGCGGCTGAAGAGGATGCGCAGCAGCGAGTTGGCGTCGGTGGCGGTGCCCACCGTGGAGCGGACGTTGGCGCCCATCCGCTCCTGGTCGATGATGATCGCCGTGGTCAGCCCGTCGAGGACGTCGACGTCGGGCCGGGCCATCGTCGGCATGAGGCCCTGCACGAAGGCGCTGTAGGTCTCGTTGATCATCCGCTGCGACTCCGCGGCGATCGTGTTGAACACCAGGGAGCTCTTGCCCGAGCCGGAGACGCCGGTGAACACGGTCAGGCGGCGTTTGGGTATCTCGACGCTGACGTCCCGGAGGTTGTTCTCACGTGCGCCGTACACGCGGATCAGGTCGTGGCTGTCGGCGGCGTGCGGCTCGGGCGCCTCCGCGTCCGCCCTGGTGGCCGTGCTCATCGTGATCTCCCTCGGTCGGGTGAGGCCTCTGCGTCGGCGTCGTCTGGGTCGGCCCACCAGCGCCGGGCGACGGCCGTCGCGTGCCGGTCCGTGTGACCGGTGGGGTCCGTGGTGCCAACGCTAGACGGGGGAGCGGGGGCGGCGCTTCTCGATTCCTGACCGGAGGGCCCGGAGCGCCTAGTCCATGGCGGCGCGGCCGTGGCGCCAGTAGCCGATGAAGGCGATGTCG
>NZ_QPFC01000820.1:0-1813 GCF_003427465.1 Nocardiopsis sp. TNDT3
ACCCCGACGCGCGCCACGACCCCTTCCCCCTGACCGACGTCCAGGGCGCCTACCTCGTCGGTCGCGGCCCGGCCTACGACTACGGCGGCGTGGCCTGCCACGCCTACGCGGAGCTGGAGTTCGACGACCTCGACCCCGACCGCCTGCGCACCGCCTGGAACGCGCTGGTGCGCCGACACGACATGCTGCGCTCCGTGGTCTCCCCCGAGGGCCACCAGCGGGTGCTGCCCGAGGCGCCGGGGGAGTCGCTGACCGTCACCGAGGTCGGCGGAGGAGACACCGCCGCCCACGCCGCCCGGGCCCGCGAGCGCCTGCGCGACCTCGTCCCCGACGCCTCCTCCTGGCCGCTGGTGCGCCTGCACCTCACCCGCGGCGACGACCGCGCCCACCTGCACCTGTCCGTGGACCTGCTCGCCGCCGACTACACCAGCGTCCGGCTGCTCCTGGACGAACTCGCCGCCCTCTACGCCGACCCCGAGCACCCCCTGCCGCCGCTGGGGGCGACCTTCCGCGACTACGTGCTCGCCCACCGGTCGCTGCGCGAGGGCGCCCGCTACCACCGCGACCGCGCCTACTGGACCGAGCGCGCCGACGACCTGCCGCCCGCCCCCGAGCTGCCCCTGGTCGAGCACTCGACCGACGCCTCCGCCCGCTTCACCCGTCTGGCCGCCGTCCTGCCGCCGGAGCAGTGGCGGGCCCTGCGCTCCCGGGCCGCCGACCGCGGCCTGACCCCCGCGGGCGTGGCCCTGGCCGCCTACGCCGAGGTGCTGGCCCTGTGGTCGCGCCGCCCCGACTTCACCCTCAACCTGCCCGTGTCCCAGCGCCTGCCGCTGCACCCTGACGTGGACCGCGTGGTCGGCGACTTCACCTCGCTGACCCTGCTCGCCGTGCGCGCCGACGACGGCGCCACCTTCACCGAGCGCGCCCGCACCCGCCAGGGCCGCCTCATCGAGGACGTCGACCACTGCCTGTACTCGGGCAACGAGCTGCTGGCCGAACTCTCGCGCCGCCGCGACGAGCCCGCCGTGCTCATGCCCGTCGTCTTCACCGGCGCGATCGGCGCCGAGGAGGAGGACGGCGACGACTCCTGGGCCGCCCGGGAGGTGCACGGCCTGTCCCAGACCCCGCAGGTGTGGGTGGACTGCCAGGTGTCCCTGGCCGGGGGCGCCCTGGCCGTGCGCTGGGACGTGCGCGAGGGAGTCCTGCCCGACGGCCTGGCCGCCGACGCCTTCGCGGCCTACACCGACCTGCTGCGCCGCCTGGCCCTGTCCGACGAGCCCTGGGACGAGGCCGCACCGGCCGCCGTCCCCGCCCACCAGCTCCTCGCCCGCGCCGAGGCCAACGCCACCGAGGGCCCCCTGCCCGACGCCCTGCTGTACGAGGACGCCCTGGCCGCCGCGCTGCGCGACCCCGGGGCTCCCGCCGTCGTCCACCCCGACGCGTCCCTGACCCACGGCCAGCTGTGGGCGCGGATCACCGCCGTGGCCGACGAGCTGCGCGCCCGCGGCTGCGGCCCGGGCGACCGCGCGGCCGTGGTCATGGACAAGGGCGTGGAACAGGTGGTCGCCGCCCACGCCGTCCTGCTGACCGGCGCCGCCTACGTCCCGGTCGACACCACCCAGCCCGCCGCGCGCCGCCGCGCCATCCTGCGCGACGCCGGGGTGCGCCACGTCCTCACCCAGTCCTGGCTGGCCGAGATCGGCGACTGGGAGCAGGACGTCGAACCCGTCGAGGTGGACGCGGTCCCCGCCGCCGACGCGGTTCCCGCTGCCTGGACGCCCGACGCGCTCCCGCCCCGCCCCGTGGACCCCGA
>NZ_QPFC01000821.1:0-2042 GCF_003427465.1 Nocardiopsis sp. TNDT3
GGTCCGGGGCCGGGCTCGGCCCCGGACCCGGGCGCCCCCTCCAGCAGACACCCGCCCTCGATGAGCATCTGACGGACCGCGCCGACCATCCAGACGAGGGTGACGGCGATGACCGTGACGTTCTTGACCGCGAGCAGCAGCGCCCAGTAGAGGTCCTGCTCCGAGGCGGGAATCCACAGGGGCACGACCTGCTCGGGGACGACGGAGAAGACGGCGAACAACGCGAGCAGCAGCACCCCCTGCCACAGCAGACCGGGCCACCGGTGGTCGAGGAACGCCTGGACGCGGCGGCCGTCGCCCAGACGCCTCCCGGCCCGGACCCGCTCGTCCTTGAGGATCGCGATGCGGATGACGAGGACGATCAGCACCACCCTCGCCCCTTGGGCGAGCACCTCCAGAGCCACGCGCGAGGGCGTCGCCAGCGCGTCGCCCCACAGCGCCACCCCGAAGCGTTCGACCGCCGGGACCAGGGAGAGGCCCACCACCAGGGGGAGGTGGCGGACGTAGAAGGCCAGGGCCCAGCGCGGAGGCTCCAGGGCCAGCCGCAGGTGTGCGCGCCAGGTCAGCTCGGGGATGGTGGCTCTCTCCGTCATCGTCGCTCTCCCGGTTCGCGGTGGCGGTGCCTGTCGGATATTTACTTTAGTTCACTAAACTAAAATATTCGATAGCCTGAAAGAAGTTCACCGCAGGCAGGAGGAAGGCGGTGCAGCGGAGAAGGGGGCGACGGGGCATGGACAGCGGGGACAGCGACACGGCAGGGGACGGCAGCGACCTCGGACGGCAGCTCAGCACCGCCGTCGTGCTCTTCCACGAGGCCGTCGGCCAACGCCTGGGACTGCGCGCGCTCGACCACCGCGCGCTGGGCCTGATCGAACGACAGGGCCCGCTCACGGCGGGCGCGCTGGCCGAGCTGACCGGCCTGACCCCCGGAGCCGTCACCGGACTCGTCGACCGGCTGCACCGCCTGGGCTACGTGCAGCGCGTCCCCGACCCCGCCGACCGGCGGCGCGTGCTCGTCTCTGCGGACGTCGAGGCGCGGCCCGACCCCGCCGACGCCTTCGCGGGGCTGTCGCGGGCGATGGGCGAACTGATGGCCGGGTACGACGAGGCCGAACTCGCCGTGATCACCGACTACGTCACGAAGACCATCGACATCCTGCACACGCAGACCCGGCGGCTCAGCGAGCCCGAACCAGGGGCGTGACCGGCAGCAGGACCGTGATCCCCGCCCCGGGAGAACAACGACCTCCGGGAGCGCTTCGGAGACTCCGGCCGTTCCAGGGGGAACACCGCCACCGCGGCCGGGAACGCGGCCGGGGTCGGCGGTTCAGCGCGCGTACTGGCGGCACTCTCCCGTGAACACCGAACCCAGTTCCGCGCGCAACGCCTCCCGGGCACGCTCGGCGGCTCCCGGCCCGCCCCGGTAGACCTGGGTGGCCAGCCCCTCGGCCACGGCGGCGACGCGGGCGGCGGACGCGGCGGCGTCCACGTCCGCCTCCACCTCACCGCACTCCACGCCGTTGCGCACCGCTCGGGCGATCTCGGCGTGCAGCGCGTCCGCCGTGCGCGCGTCCACCTCGGCCAGGGCCGGGTTCTCCAGGGCCCGTCCGGCGAAGACGCGGATCACCCGGAATTCCGCCCGGCGGGGCTCGTCCAGGGGCAAGTGCTCGGCCAGCGCGGCCAGCAGGATCCCGGAAATGGTCCTCTCGTGCCGGGCGCCCTCGCTGACCACGTCCGCGACGCGGGTGGCGACGGCCGTGCTGACCCGCTCGAACGCGTGCAGGAGCATGTCGTCCTTGGACGGGAAGTAGTGCTGCACGAGCCCGACGGAGATCCCCGCGCGCGCGGCCGTGCGGGCCACGGTCACGGCGTCCAGCCCCCGTTCGGCGATCAGCTCGCACACGGCGCCGGTGATCTGCGTGCGCCTCTGGGCGTGGTCTGCGGTTCTCGGCACCGGATAACCGTATCATGGTACGGTCATAATCGTATGGATATACGGTTATCGAAAGGCCCCCTCATGCCCCTCCCCCTCACCCACGTCC
>NZ_QPFC01000822.1:0-12524 GCF_003427465.1 Nocardiopsis sp. TNDT3
TCTCAACGCCCTCCAGCAGGGCGTCTACGTTGAAAGGGGACCAACCCCCGCGACGTGAACGACGTCCAGGAGTCTCAACGCCTTCCAACAGGGCGTCACGTTGAAGAGCCTAAGGGTTCCGCCGGTCCGTCACCGCTGCCCTGTCTTACGAGTTGGTGCGTGATAGCGGGTGAGGCATGGTGGCCCCGCTCGTGGTGCCGGTCAGGTGTTCGCGGTGCGGTCGGAGACCAACCCGGCGATGGCCCGGTAGGTGGCCGGGAGGTTCTCCCGCCGGTGCGTCCATCGCATCAACTGCTTCCAGCGCTTGTGGTCGGCCAGGGCGTGCTCGACGGTGATCCGATCCGCCGAATGCGCGTGGCGGTGGTGCTTCCACCGCTCGTGGAACTCGGGCAGGGCACTCCGGTTCGGCTTGCGCGGCGGAGTGATGGCCTTCCCCGGGTGGTCACGTCGTAGTCCGAGGTACCCGTCGTCGAGCAGCACCTCCACCTCGGGGAAGTGCCGGAAACACGCGTCGATGCCCTCGGTGCGGGCCGCGGTGGCATCGTGCATCCGCCCCGGTCGCATGGCGTCGGTCCACAACGTGCGCCCGTGGTGGTCGGCCACGACGGTGGCCTTCATCGTGTTCTGCTTCTTCTTGCCCGAGACGAACGCCCGTCGGCCGCCCCGCCCCGCGCGTGGCCGACGGACCTGGACCTCGGTGGCGTCCAGCCGCAGTTCCACACCCTCGGCGTGGGCGTAGGCGAACACGTCCTCCAGGGTGCGCAGCCGTACTCCCGGGCGGTTCGGGACCGCGCATCCGCGCTCGGCCAGCAGGTGGCGGATCTGGCCGATGGCACGGGTCATGGTGGAGCGGTCGACCCCGAACAGCAGGCCCAGGACGGCGTGCGGCAGGTCATGGCGCAGGTGGATCAGGGTGGCCACAAGACGGTCCACGAAGACCAACCGGTGCCGGGCACCCGCCCCGGCGGCCCGTTTCCTCGCCCCGCCCCGGACCTGGTCCCGGTGGTCTTCAACCGCTACCTCCCAGGGGTGGGCCAGCTCTTCGACGAGCGCGGCCAGGTGGTGACGGGAGATGCCGGTGAACCAGGGGTGGGTCAGGACTGCGCGGTTGAGCTTGATCGCCACGGCCAGAGCATGCCACGGCCCTCCAACTAAGCCTCACCCGCTATCACGCACCAACTCGTTAACGCCCTCAATCGGGACGTCTACGTTGAAGGATGACAGTGGTTAACCACGCCCAGCTAGGGTTGGCGTCTCAACGGCCCCGCATCAGCTGTCCATGTTCAAGCATGTTTGATCCAAGCACCGCGACCGACCGCTGTCTGTTCTCAACGCTCTCCATTAGGGCGTCCACGTTGAAGCATGCTCCGGCAGTTACACAGAGCCAAGGTGTGCCCGTCTCAACGTTCACTTAGAAGGAGTCGACGTTAAAGAGTTTCCGAGTTACGCGGCCTTTTTCGTAAGGCGCTTTTCCAAAGAAAAATATCCCCAGAACTGGAGGGACAGGTTTTTTCATTAATGGTCTCAGGGAAGTCGGATGAGGCACTAATGAATATAGGGTAGGGTCGCGCGGCCTGTCTGAAAGGGACGGATCCTGCTGTGGTCCTCAAAGCCTGATTTTTGGTTATGAGCCACTAACTTGCCATTCGTGCTACTGGAGCAAAGGCCAGGCATCGATCAGGTACTTCTCTGTGCCATCCAGCTCGTGTAGGCGAGAGACGCGTTCCCGTGGGTGCTGACCAAGGCCTGAGTACCGCCGACGGACTTCCTTGGCTTTTTGTTCTATCGTGTCGCGCCCTTTGTGTCGTACGCTGATTTGGAAATCACCCGAAACGGGAAGGTGCCATATATCTGCAATGCCCCTTGTCCATTGATTTACGTAGACGGTGCCTGATCTGCAAGAGAACTCGGCTACTTCCGGTTCTGACCATCCTTGGTCGGTTTCCTCGTTGGGGACACTGTCCCAGACACGCATACTCACGAGCACGCAGACGAGGTCATCCATGCAGTTGATGTAGATATGGCCTGGGTCTCTTCCAAGGATGGTATGCCCGGGGAGTTGCAGCGTGGGTGTGTATTCTATTTCATGGTTGCTGTCATGAATGTCAATTATCCTAAATTCTGCTGTAGTCAGGGTGGAGAAACTTGCTATTTGCATTTCATTTCCTTTTGGTGGACTTCGTTCCACATTGATGACGCTGCAGCAGAACGGGCAAACTAGGCCTGTTGTGCTGCAGCGTCTATCTTATGTGATGAGACAGGGGCGGTCGAGTGCTAACCTATGCTGCTCAGACGCCCTAAGGTGTGATTTGTACGTAGAAGGCATCACCATCAAGCATGCGGTTCCTTGCATACATGCCTCCGAGCCGTGCACCTGCAAGCTGGTTATCGCGGGCCTCGATGAGACGCGATGAGTACCTCATGTTACCGAGGGAAGCCCCTTCGTAAGTGCTGGAGAATGGGTATTCGTCGCAGTTAAGCAAGGTGCCGTTATAATCGCCCCAGACATTTTCGCAGTTCTCTACTGCAGTATCCCTATTGTCGTCTTGGCGTGCTCGGTTAATCAGTCTATGCAAGGGTTCTTCCTTGCCCCCAGGTACGGTCTTTCCTAGCCATGAAGGAAAGGTCCTTTCCGGGTAGTCCAGGGCATCCCTGATATGCAGAGCGGATTCACGAACTGCAGGATCGCTTAAGCTAAGAGAATAGGTGACGCGCGCGTCTGTAAAGACTGTCCCCTGCTCATGGTTGCCGATATTACCAGCATAGTCAAATCTCACGTTAGAAACAGCCGACTGGGCTTGGTTATAGGAGGCGGCTCCGGGTGAACTTACTTCCGTACTCATGATGATTTGAGGGGAGACGATTTGTAGGTCACCCTGCTCATACTTGGGGCCGTCAGTTGGAGCAGTGTACGTTAATGCCCATTGAGGCGAGGCTGCCAGTTCGAGGAGGGTTGCGCTTCGTTCGGTGTCAGCAGGAACTGTGAGTTTGTCAGTGCTGATACTAGGCTCGAACGAGTGAGTGATCTTCCAGCTGGTGGGATCTTCTCCGATTGCGGGAGCAGCGAAAACATTATCTACGATGACGACATAGTCCACCTGGCGCGTGCCTCTATAAGTGAACCCCAACAGCCACATGTCATAAAATAGCTCTCCTTTGCTTATAGGCAGAGGTCCGATGTTGCTCATGAGGGTGGCCATCTGCTCGCGGTGCACGCAGGAGTGAAAGCGATCCTTAATCCATCCGATGTTGCTGTTTATCTCCCCCTGTTCGGCACACTGAGTTTTGAGTTGCTCTATTTGCTCGTCTGTAGCCGATAGTAGCTCGAAATTTTCCTCATGCCCGGAGTTCTCGCTCGCGTCCGGTCCTTCTGAGGTTTCATCCAGGTAATCTTCGATGGGTCTGAGCTCCGGAGCCCCGGGACGCGCCCTTGACTCCTCCCACTCTTCTTCGGTGAGCTCGACCCACGCGTACGAGTCCGTCTCGGTTTCATTTGATAATGTTACTGCTGACGCATACGAGTTTCCAGTGAAAGCAACAAGCATCATTGAAGCGACAAGAGAGGTCGCCGTTACATGTTTGGAGATATTTTTTCTACGGCTTGAAAATAGCATAGCCATCCTTATCGGTCAATCGATTCTTACCTTCGGTGATGCTGAAGGAGGTACATGATATTCCTGCCTTTTTGCGTGTCAGGACATGGTTCAGCAGTTGCTTCCCGAGCAGGCGTGCACGAGCTGTCCCGTTGTAGCGTCATACACCGCCCTGACGCCTTCGTACTGAAGGTTGCTATTAATAGTGACGGTGCTGTCCGTCGTCACCAGCCACAGAGGTGCGTCCGACTCCCAAGCAGTAGGCAGAGTAGTGCCGTAGTTTTCTTCGAAGGAACGCTTGTTGGTTGCCGAAATATTCAGTTCGCTCCCCGCAACGCTGTATCGGGAACTCGCTCTGGTTCGGATATCTTCTTCACTGACTGAAATTTCATGGCTCCTGGTCGTGCTCGGGTCCATATTGACAGGGTTGCTCATGGTGTTGCAGATCTCGCGGTTTTCGACACAATCAGCCAATCCTGCAACATCTTGAAGACATGAATCCGGGGAGTTCTCCATGCAGTTCTTTAGTTCTTTCTGGTTCACACCGTTGATGGTCTCTGCAGAGTCTTCTGCCGAAGCTGATATACGAGACGACGCACCTTCCAAAGTGTGTTCGGTTTCCTGTGATGCGCTCGATGAAATGCCAGGTTTTTCTAGCTCCCAATGTGAAAACAGGCGGCCGGTTTCCTCGGTGGAATGTGTCAAAGAGTTCAAGCAGAGTTCCTCGACTGCTCCTGCCGCGCTACAGGATGTGGTACTCATATCCGTAGCCACGTCTTCCATCAAAAAGCGAGTCCAGTATTGATTGCCAGTCAGATACTGAATGCGCGCCTCAAGCTTGTTTATTCGAGTGTTATTTGGGTCGAAAGATCCCAGCATGAAGTGGACATCGTAGATTCTAGAAAGCCCCGCCATGGAGGAATAATCAATATGGTTGTAGTTGTAGAATATATCCCAGGGGTGATTGATATCGGATCGCATTATCATATATGTGTTGTTGGTCCCGTCGGGATCGGCAGGTCCACGGACCGGGTATATCGCATGGTATTGCTGTTCCCATCCGGACAACTCCTCCCAGTAGGGGCCATAAAGTTCGATGCCTCCTTGAGAGAAGGCTTCCATTCCCATGGTCAGGCTACTATTTGAGTCCGGGGTTATGGTGAAGGAGAGATGTGTGCGAGCTTCGGGTAGGGCGTCGCTGGAATGTTCTACCTCTACGTTTCTCCAAGTCCCAAATACTCCCATGATCGTCTCCGGGGCGCCAGCGCACAGATCTGCTCTATAAGACCAAGGTCCTGACACGCATTCAGGTGCATCGGCAGAGGCGGGAGAAGCGGCCAAGAAGCTGGAGAGAAGTATCATTGAAGAGATTATTAGGCTGGAGCGGCGAAAGGGCATGCTCTTCCTCTGTTTGGTATTTCACGAAAAAATTGTTTTTGATTTCAAAGTCCGATTGGCATTAGTCTTAATTTTGGCAAGCGTGTAATACATTACGCTTGGTTGGGGATTGACCGCCATCAGCCCAGGGTGAAGAGTGTGACCCTCGGTGAGAGTGTCTTTTAGCCAGTTTGAGATCCGAGAAAGAGGAAAACTTGGAGGACTAGGGCCCTGAACAGCAGGTTCTCGTGCCGCTTTGCCGATCAAACCGCGCATGGGGCACCTGGGCACCAGGGTGAGGTTGAGATGGCCGGAACCGGCCGTTAGGAACACACCACCATCTGCTGGCCGGAGCTCAGGGAAGCCGCTCCGAGGTTGTTCCATGCCTACGCTCCGCAGTGGATGGCACCAAGCTGGTGGTGGGTCTCGTGTGCGCAGGTGTGAACGTCGATAGCCTTCTTGCGTCGGTGTGTCTGCCACAGCGCCTCACCAAGGCTGGTCCACACCTTCTCGCTTCGCCACAGGTGTCGCCGACGGTGGAGGCGGTTCTTTGAGTAGACGTGGGATCTGTGCCAGGTCCTCGAAGCGACGCCTACGGTCTAGGTGCTGACTCAGGTGTAGTGGTAAGCCGATGGCGGCCTGGGTGTGTTCGAGTTCGGGTGCGGTCAAGGTCGCGGTCACTAGGGAGGGCCGTTCGGCGTCTTGCCTCCTTCAGGGCAGGGCCTCGGTGCCCGGACAGTGTCTACGGGTGGGTGCTGGTGGCCTTAATGGTGTTCGTCTAGTAGTCGAGTAACCGTGCAGTGGCCTTCCCGGAGCGCACACCGTTCTCTGGCCCTATATCTAGGGGCGGCGATATCCGTGAGGCACTACGTGGATGGCATGGGTGGGTCAGGGTGGATGTGCCGAAGAACTCGACCCCAGTCCTGTATACGGCCAGTCCTAGTGGTGCTTGCCCGTGCTGCGACGTGGCTTTGGCTGATGCTGGGCGTGTAACGCCATCCGTCTGTGCTCGGAGCGCGCGTTCCAAGGGGCTTGCGGTCACGACGGTGCCCGAACACGGTTGGTGGTCGGCATGTCTTGCGGTGGGTGCCGCTTGCGAGAGCGGTAAGAGCTGAGACGACAGTGATGGGCTGCTCCCGCCCATGACAGCGGCGCGGCAGTTCGAACACGTTTCCCCACGATGAGAGAACGCGAAAATACTCGATGGGTGACCAGGGGAGGAGGGCGGCCTCGGAGGGAGCGTCGGCTGTGCGGACAGAGTTCGTAGAACAGACACCTGGTGGCCTACGTCATTTCCAGAGTTTCGGTCTGAGCTAAATGAGGCTAGAGTTTGCTCTCGTTCCTGTCAGGACAGCCTCCCTTCCAAGGCTAGGTGGCGTGCCTTCGGCCAGTGCAGACGTGCACAGGCCACGAAGACGCGAAAGCCCGGTCTCACAGGTTTGCTACCGACAGGAGTCGGATGCCGTGAGACCGGGCAAGGAGTACCTAGGGCAGGGGCGGACGTGAGGTTTGTGGACCTCACGCGCCCTGTCTGACTTCAGTTTTCACAGACGGCGGAACGCAGTAGTTTCGAGGCTCCAGCGGTCCGCCGGGGGCTCCGGGAGGGGACGCATCTCAGCGTTCCCCCCGGGGCACTCCATCGGGTGATCCCCCGCCATCTTCGGGGGGCGTGTTCGTCTCGATCTCACCTCCGCCCTCGCTGAGGAGGTAGTTGATCGCGGCCTTGCCAAGCTGCCTAGCCGCAGGGTTGTTCCACAACCAGAGCGCTCCGCCCAGCCCCATGGTGATCCAGGTGGGAACGCTTTTTTTCTCCCTTCGGGGCTCCTCGGGTTCTGGCGGTTGGGTCATGTGCCTGTCCTTTCTCTTCTGCTCGGAGGCCGAAGAGGTCTCGACCCCCAGGTGTTAGGGATCGGATCGGACAGGCGGCCCTCTGGCGCGTGCCGCCGTTATGGGCATGCCACGAGCCGCATATGAACTTCGTCTACCTATGTACGGTTTGCTGCGAAGTATGCTTTGTCCGCTTTCGGAGGGATGGTGGCATATGGGCAATAAAGCGTTTCCTGTGTAGAGCGAAAACCCCACGCGTTGGGGGGTAGCAATATACACTCTAGGGGCAGATGGCGACGCTACGGATCATGGTAGAGCCAATCACCAGGCAACGGGGAATTTCGACCTGCTCAGGAGGGCCTTGCGGGGAGTTGGTACCTTGCAGAACGTTATCGTCTAGATACGCCAGACGATACACCGCTGAAGGGACAGCATGAGTGACGATCGTGGGCCTGTGGTCCAGCAGGCGCTCCTCATTCAGCAACTGATCGCTCTAAGGAACGAACGCCACCTGACCCAGGAACAGGTCGGCAAGGAGCTCGGCTGGTCCGAGGCCAAAGTGATGCGCTTCGAAGGCGGGAGCCAGGTCCTGCCCCTCAGGATGCTCGAGGACCTGTTGAGCCTGTACCAGGTCGCGCGCAAACCCCTGGGGCAGCGACTGCGCCAACTAGGTGAGGCGGCGCGTCAGAGCGCGTGGTGGGACCCCTACCGCAAGCTAATGACCCCCAACTACCGGCGGTTCGTCGGGTTCGAGGCAGGAGCGGACCGCATCCTGCAGGTCCAAAACGGTGTCATCCCCGGCCTGCTCCAGACCCGGGAGTACGCCTACTGGATCATCAAGGCCTGGGAAGAACAGGACTTGGTCGAACCCCTGCTGGACATCCGTATGCGCCGCCAGAGCTGGATCGGCACCCGTACTCCCCGCCCGCGGCAGACCTATCTCCTGGACGAGACGGTGTTTCGCAAGAAGATGGGCGCGTCCGAAGGCGGGCTGATGTCACGCCAGCTCCACCACCTGCTCGCCCTGGCCAAGGCCCCCGAGATCGAGATCCGTGTCCTGCCCGACGGCTACGGATCCCACTTCGGACTGAAATCAGGATCTTTCATCCTGCTTGAGTTCGATAACGGCCTTGATCCCGTTCTGTACAGCGAACAGTTCAATACATGCAAGCTGACCAACAAAAAAGATGACACCGAGCCATATGCGGAGATATTCGCAGAGGCTCTAGATGTCGACTCCCTGTCCCCCGAAGAATCTCTCACCCTCATCGCGGAGTACGCCTGCGGGGCAAAATAGCATCAGGGCGCCCATGTGCGCTATTTCCAACATGGCAGATACGTGCCTGTCGCGTGCCCTTGGGAAATATTGAGCCGGTGGCGATTGCCAGGATCCGCAATTAGACTGTCCTGGGTTGTCGGTCCACTCGCTGTGCAGCTGCCTCAGCAGGGGTCGATGGCGAGTGTCATCCGTAGGCGCTCCCCCCGCTGCGATGAGAGTGAGGACGCTATGGCCACAGGGCTAGAACCGGCGTGGTGCAAGAGTAGCTACTCCGCTGACCGAGGAAACTGCGTCCAAATCGCTCATACCACAGACGGAACGCTCATGAGAGACACACAAGACACGACAGGACCTTGTCTGTCGGTGAGGCCAGGAGAATGGTCGGCCTTGATTGCTCTGATGCGAGATTAAACCAATCAACACCAAAAAGAGCGCCAATAGTTATGGTGCGTCGAGTGTTGACCCGTTCGGTGAATACACGTCGAAGCCATGCCCTGGCCTGCGCTGCACCCTGGGTGTGCCTGGGCTCAACCCGCGCCAGGATGGCTGCTCCGGCGAGTATAATCACGATCCACCGCTGCCGCTGAAGGTGCTCGGAGCCGCGTCGTTTATCGCAGGACGCGTCAGTGCCACACACAGGTGTCAGGCTCGTACGATGCTCTCTTGACCTGGGCGATCAGCGGCTTGGCGGGCTCATAGTCGGGGTTGATCTGCCGCGCCAGGACCAGGACGGCCACCTTCTCGGCCCCGGCGTTTTTCAAACAGTGCGCGGCCGACTGCACCCGCGCTCCGGTGACCCACGTGTCATCGATCAAGAGCACAGCCGTGGGCCGCTTATCCACAGGAGCTACGGCATCGGCGGTGAACCACCCCGTGTGCACAGCGCGCCGAGACGGGTCGATGCCCTCGTTGAGCGTCAGCTCGGCCCGGGGCAGCGGGATCATCGGCGAGAGCATGGCCTGGAGAGGGTGAACGGATCGGGCTCTTCTCGTGCTGGGGACGAAGGCCACGTGCGTGAACCCCGTGATCCCCAAGCGCTCCTTCATACACACCAGGTGACGCTGGCAAAAGTGCCAGAACAAGCAGGTCAGGCGCAGCTGGGCTTCGCTGCTGGGTGGAACGGCCTTGTAAGCGCGCAGGTCATGCGCCGCCTGGTTGTCGTATGTGTAGCCAAGCCGGTAGGTCAAGGGCGTGGCCAGATCAGCCACCTTGCTCCCGGTCCTTTTCAGGGCATCGGCACAGTTGCTGCAGCGCGTCGAGCTCGAAGGCATGGCGCCAAAGCACAACGGGCATACCCCAGGGGCACCGCTCAGGACCGGGGCGAGGTAGTTGCTCTGCTCGGCGACCGAGCGCTCCACGACCTCCCGCGCGGGGCTACCAGGCAAACGCCTCTTCCTTTGTGACGTGGGCCTGTTGGGTGATGTCGGCCGCGGTGGTCGTCGCGTCGCGGATGCGCTCTTCCACGGTCGTGATCATCTGTTCCATGTTCTCGACCACGTACACCCCAGGCCGCTGGGCGAACTTCTGGGCCCACTGGTTGACCAGGAGTTCCCGAGGGAAAATGAGTGGGCGACCGTGTTGGAGGGCGTAGCGGGCCTGGATGCGCGCGCCGCTGTGTTCGCCGGCCTCGACGACGATGGTCGCGGCCGCATACCCGCTCATCACCGCGTTGCGCATGGGAAAGGACGTCCGGGTGGGCGGGGCATCCGGTAGGAACTGGGACAAGACCATGCCGTGTGCGGCGATCTCATCCTGCAGGCCTGTGTTCTGGCGAGGGTAGTACCGGTTGATGCCGGTGCCGATCACCGCGACGGTGCGCCCGTGGTGGTCCAGGGCTGCCCGGTGGGCTGCTGCGTCCACACCGTCGGCCAGCCCGCTCACCACGGTTACGTTCATCCCCGCCAAACGCGAGGCGATGTTGTAGGCCATGCGCAACCCGTAAGGAGAGGCCTTGCGCGAGCCCACCACAGCGATCGCTCGAGGATCGGGATGGACATGCCCGCGGGTGAACACCACCGGCGGCATCTCATGGATGTCGCGGAGCTGGCCCGGGTAGTCAGGGTCAAAGAAGCACAGCACCCGCACCTGCTGGCTCGTGCAGGAGTCGATCAGCGCGCGGGCTTGCACGACCTCGGGTGCCTGCTCGACCAGGGAGGGGAAGAGAGTGTCTTGGCCCGCGGCCTGTTCTAAGACGGCGAGGGCACTTCCGGTCTCCATCACCTCGTCGGTCACCGACGACCATCGCACGCCCTTGCGCAGCAGCAGAGCGAGCATCGCGGTTCGCTCATCGATGGGGTGCATGTCACCGATATTAGAAGCTGACCTGTTGGTCCCCAACCCTGGCATGGCTTGAACTTCCTCGGTTCTGGTCGGACTCCGCTCCGCCTGTTGCGTACGGGTGTTCGTTTTCTATGGTATGTACTGCTCTGACATTTGGGAATGCGCCACCGGCCGCGGGCGTGATGGTGTGCTCACAGACACCGCCCCGCGCCTGCGACACCAGCGACCACCAGGAGCAAACCCGATCGAAACGCCCGGTGCCTGAAAGAAGCCTCACGGCGCACTCAGCGGACCGAGGCCATGGAACCGAGCCCCACGTCACGCGCGTGTCGAGAGGGCCTCCTGGCATTCCTGGGGTCCGAGGCTGTGTTGTATTCGGCGTCGTCTGGGTGAGTCCACGGTGCGGGGCCGCTCGGGAGAAGGGCAGGCCCGCGTCGGCCAGCGGTGACGAGCACACATGAGCGTGGTCGCGAGCGCGCAGAGGCCCAACGCTCAATCGCCTCCGTCCCCGCCCCCGTCCCCGTCGCCGCCAGAGGAGTGGCCGTTATAACCGGCTCCACCGCTGGAGCCGGACCCACCGCTACTGTCCGCCTGGTAACCGAGGTAGGACACGGTTGCTGCGATGACACCGATGACCAGAACGAGCAGAGCAGGGCTGTCTTCAACGAAGATCGCGAACAGGAACGCTCCAACGATCACGGCGACTGCGCCAGACACGACATAAGCGGGCTGCGGCATGGCACTCCTTGCTCGCGCTTACGAGGATGACAGCGTATTCGGCTCCTGCGCCGCGTACACCTTGGTAGGGCAGTTGGCCGAAACAGGACAACGGGAAGATGCCGAGCATGCGCCCCCGGAGAACACGTGGCTCAGATGCCGCGTGCTGATCGTGCATCACCTCACCGACCCGGCTCTCAAGGAGACGAACCAGATAAACCGAGCAGGGGCAACGGAGGCTCTTCGACAGGGCCTGGTCTCGTAAGGATCATCGAAGCTGGTTCCAGCGCTACCTGAACTCCACTCTCTGCCTCCGCGGGGAGCGGGCGAGGTCTGACTGTTTCCGGCGAACCTCTGTCCGCAACGCCCCGGACGGGGAACAATTGTCCGTATGGGGCACACGAAGGTCTGGGCGTTAGTCTTGGGCGTGATCACGCTGGTGCTGGCCGGGTTCTGGGCACTGCCCCGGCTCTTCCTCGACCTGGGGTGGGGGCTGAACGAACTCAACCAGATCGCCGGCATCGCCTCCCTACCCATGGGAGTGGCGTCCCTGTTGGTCGGCCTGTGGGCTCTGCGCTCCTCCTCCACCGGCCAGACCTCGTCCGCCCCCTCCCCGGGGAGCGTGGTGAACACGATCACCGGTAACCCCTCGGGGACCACCGTGCAGGCCCACACCGTGCACGGCGGCATTGGCAACGCCACCCACCACACCGGGGACCGCGTCGACTTCTCCGGCAGTACCTTCCACAGCCCGGTCGCCGTCAAGCATCAGGAACACCACCATCGCCCCGACACCACGCGCGACGACGAGCACTCATGAGCGACCCGCCCCCTCAGACACCTCCCAGGAACGTCCACAACACCCTTACTGGCAACCCCTCGGGGACCGTCGTGCAGGCCGGGACTGTCCACGGCGGGGTCGGCAACACCACCCACATCCACCAGGGCCCGGTCGCGCCCAAGGCGTTAGACGCCGTACCTGGACCGCCCGACAGGTTCATCGGCCGAGCCCAGGACCTGGAGCAGATCACCGCTCGCCTGGACCCCGCGACTACGCCAAGATCGGTGGTGGTCTCGGTTCTGTCGGGAATGGGCGGAGTAGGCAAGACCGCGCTGGCGCTCAAGGCCGCCCAGGTCGCTTGGGCATCGGGATGGTTTTGCGCGCACCTGTTCGTGGACCTGCGTGGCTACGCTCCCGGTGCCGAACCTCTCTCCGCGGAGGCCGCCCTAGACGTGCTGCTACGCCAGATGGGGGTCAACCCGCAGGACATCCCTGCGGGTGCGCAAGAGAGAGCCTCCTTCTATCGTTCTGCGCTGGCCTCTCTCACCGGAGCCGATGAACAGGGGCGTCCGGTACTGATAGTGGCCGACAACGCCAACTCTGTCTCCCAGGTGCGGCCGTTGCTGCCCGGCCCGGGCGGGCACCGGCTGGTGGCCACCAGCCGCGAAGG
>NZ_QPFC01000823.1:0-4167 GCF_003427465.1 Nocardiopsis sp. TNDT3
CCCCCAACCCCCGCCTGTGGAAAACCGGGGATCACGGGCTGAGAGATATACCAACCGGTGGCTCCCAGGACTGTCCACACCTGCTCCGGACTCGCCCACACCTGCTCCGGGTCCGCCCACACCGGCTCCGCGGCCCTCCGCGCCCGCTCCTCTGCCCAAACCCGACCCGCGTCGTGGGTCAGGACGGCGGCCCGGACACGTCGTCCACAGGGGTCTGCGAGTGTCGCGGGAAAGTCGTAGGCTCAGGAGTCACCACCTGTCCACCGACCCTCCTGGGGGCACCCGAGCCATGGCCGACTCCTTCGCCCATCTGCACGTCCACACCGAGTACTCGATGCTCGACGGGGCCGCCAAACTCAAGCCCCTGTTCAAGGAGGCGGCGCGGCTGGGCATGCCCGCGGTCGCGATGACCGACCACGGCAACATGTTCGGGGCCTACGAGTTCTACCAGCAGTCCAAGGGCACCGGCGTCACCCCGATCATCGGCATCGAGGCCTACGTCGCACCCGAGTCGCGCTTCCACAAGAAGCGGGTCTTCTGGGGGCGGTCCAGCGGCTCCGACGACGCCTCGGCGGAGGGCGGCAAGGACATCTCCGGCGGCGGCCGCTACCTGCACATGACGATGCTGGCGCAGAACGAGAAGGGCCTGCGCAACCTGTTCCGGATGTCCTCGCTGGCGTCCATGGAGGGCTACTACATGAAGCCCCGCATGGACCTGGAGCTCATGTCGGAGTACAGCGAGGGCATCATCGTCTCCACCGGCTGCCCCTCGGGCGGTGTGCAGACGCGGCTGCGGCTGGGCCAGGAGAAGGAGGCCGTCGCCTACGCGGCCGGGCTCCAGGACATCTTCGGCAAGGAGAACGTCTTCCTGGAGCTGATGGACCACGGCGTGCCCATCGAGAAGGAGGTCCGCGACGGCCTGCTCAGGGTCGGCCGCGAGCTGGACATCCCGCCGCTGGTGACCAACGACTCCCACTACGTGTACGAGTCCCAGGCCTCGGCGCACGACGCGCTGCTGGCGGTGGGCGTGGGCAAGAACCTGGACGACCCCACCCGGTTCCGGTTCAACGGGTCGGGCTACTACCTCAAGTCCGCCGAGGAGATGCGCGGCATCCTCAACTTCGAGGAGTGGGAGCAGGGGTGCAGGAACACCCTGCTGGTGGCCGAGCGCATCGACCCGGGCGCCTACGACGCGGTGTTCGCCCACCGCGACCTGATGCCGGTCTTCCCCGTGCCCGAGGGGGAGACCCAGGCCTCCTGGCTGGCCAAGGAGGTCGAGCGGCTCCTGCCCACCCGCTACCCGGACGGGATCAACGGCGAGATCCGCCAGCGGGTCGACTTCGAGCTCGGCATCATCAACGAGATGGGTTTCCCCGCCTACTTCCTCGTGGTCGCCGACATCTGCCAGTACGCGCGCAAGAACGGCATCGCGCTGGGCCCGGGGCGAGGCTCGGCGGCGGGGTCGATGATCGCCTACGTCCTGGGCATCACCGACCTGGACCCGCTGGAGCACGGGCTGCTGTTCGAGCGGTTCCTCAACCCCGAGCGCGTCACCATGCCCGATGTCGACCTGGACTTCGACGAGCGTCGGCGCGGGGAGATGATCGAGTACGTCACCCGCCTGTACGGCGCCGAGCGCGTCGCGCAGATCCTGACCTTCGGCACCATCAAGGCCAAGGCCGCGGTCAAGGACTCCACGCGCATCCTGGGCATGCCCTACTCGGTGGGCGACCAGATCACCAAGGCCTTCCCCGCCGCGGTCGGCGGCAAGGAGATCCCGCTGGAGGCGGTGACCAACACCGAGCACGAGCGCTACGGCGAGACCACCGAGCTGCGCAACCTCATCGACAACGACGCGCAGGTCGCCAAGGTGATGGAGACCGCGCGCGGTATCGAGGGCCTGACCCGCGGTACGGGTGTGCACGCCGCGGGCGTCATCCTGTCCAAGGAACCCCTGCTCGACGTCATCCCGCTGCACAAGCGCGACACCGACGGCGCCATCATCACGGGCTTTCCCTACCCTCAGTGCGAGGACATGGGCCTGCTCAAGATGGACTTCCTGGGCCTGCGCAACCTCACGATCATGGACGACGCGGTCAAGTCCATCAAGGAGGCCGAGGGGATCGACATCGACCTCGGCAAGCTCCCCCTGGACGACAGGAAGACCTACCAGCTCCTCTCGCGCGGCGACACCCTGGGCGTGTTCCAGCTGGACGGCGGCGCGATGCGCAACCTGCTCAAGCGCATGGAGCCCAAGAAGTTCGGCGACATCGCGGCCGTGCTGTCGCTGTACCGGCCCGGTCCGATGGCCGCGAACGCGCACAACGACTACGCCGACCGCTCGAACGGCCGCCAGGAGGTCACTCCGATCCACCCGGAGCTCAAGGACGCTCTGGAGCCGATCCTGGGGGAGACCTTCCACCTGCTCGTCTACCAGGAGCAGATCATGGCCATCGCGCAGCAGCTGGCCGGGTACACCCTGGGCGGCGCCGACCTGATGCGCCGCGCGATGGGCAAGAAGAAGAAGGAGGCCCTGGAGGAGGAGGAGGCCAAGTTCTTCCCCGGGGCCGAGGCGCGCGGCTTCTCCAAGGAGGCCACGCAGGCGCTGTGGGACGTCATGCTGCCCTTCGCCGGGTACGCGTTCAACAAGTCGCACGCCGCCGGGTACGCCCTGGTCTCCTACTGGACCGCCTACCTCAAGGCCAACCACCCCGCCGCCTACATGGCCGCGCTGCTGACCTCGGTCAGCGACGACAAGGACAAGATGGCGGTCTACCTGGCCGAGTGCCGGACCCAGGGCATCAAGGTGCTGCCCCCCGACGTCAACGAGTCGGGTCTGCGCTTCACCCCGGTGGGCAAGGACATCCGCTTCGGCATGGGCGCGGTGCGCAACGTCGGCGCCAACGTCGTCAACTCGATCATCAGGACCCGCACGGAGAAGGGCAAGTTCAGCTCCTTCACCGACTTCCTGTCCAAGATCGAGCTGGCGGCCTGCAACAAGCGCGTCATCGAGTCGCTGATCAAGGCGGGCGGCTTCGACTCGCTCGGCCAGCCCCGCCGTGAGCTGTACCGCCACCACGAGACGGCGGTGGACGGCATGATCAGCTCCAAGAAGCAGGAGGCGCACGGCCAGTTCGACCTGTTCGGCGGCGGTGACGACGGCGACTCCACCCCCATCGGCCTCAACATCAACTGGGGCGACGAGGAGTGGGACCGCAAGACCAAGCTGGCCTTCGAACGGGAGATGCTGGGCCTGTACGTCTCCAGCCACCCGCTGGCCGGTGCCGAGCGGGTGCTGGCCCGCTCACGCGACACCTCCATCGCCCAGATCGTGGCGGGCGAGATGGCCCGCGAACGCGGTGAGGTGCGCATCTCCGGCCTGATCTCCAAGGTGGACAAGCGCACCAACAAGGCGGGCAACCAGTGGGCGATCGCCACGGTCGAGGACCTGGACGCCTCGATGGAGGTGCTGTTCTTCCCCAAGACCTATCCGCTGTACGTGCAGGCCCTGCTGGAGGACACCGCGGTCACCGTCAAGGGCAGGCTCAACGACCGGGACGGCACGTGGTCGATGTTCGCCTCGGAGATGTCGATCCTGGACATCTCGCACGTCACCGAGGGGGAGCCCCCGGTGCTGCTGACGGTCGCGGAGGAGCGCCTCACCCCCGAGCTGGTCGGCGACCTGCGCCAGGTGCTGGCCACGCACAAGGGGGACACCCCCGTGCGGATCCGGGTGGACAACCCGGTCCGGTCGCGGGTCTACGCCGTGGACCGCTACTCGGTGCGGATCTCCCCGGAGTTCAACGGTGAGGTCAAGAGCCTGCTGGGGGCCTTCGCGGTCGACTACTGACCAGCGCCGCAAGTCCCCGCGGTCCCCGCGCGCCCTCGGGCGAGCGGGGACCTTTTTCGTGCCCGCTCTTGCCAGGACGAAGTAAGCGATATATCTTTGATCTATCAGAACAGAGCAGGACAGTCGCTCTGTATCGCACGATCTCCAGGAGGACGACATCATGAGCGCCATGGCGATTCCCGGCCCCTGGTCCTGGGAGGCGCGCGGACCGCGCCGTCCGCGCCTTCCCTGGAGCCGCCAGCCGGAGGAGGAACGGCACGGACACCCCGGGCACCCGGGCCACCGCGGTCCGCGAGGCGGCGGACGGTTCGCATTCG
>NZ_QPFC01000824.1:0-1882 GCF_003427465.1 Nocardiopsis sp. TNDT3
TCCCGGGTTGTCCACAGGGGCTACCGCCGCCCGCCCGCCCGGGGTTTCCTGGATACGGGAGTCCTCCCACGGCCGTTCGCCGGCCGTGGCCCCTCCCTCTGGCCCTTTCCGACGTACGGAGCGACCATGGCGAAGACCGAACCCCTCCCCGCCGCAGCCGGTGACACCCGGCTGACGGGTATCCCCGCCAGCCCGGGAGCCGCAGTCGGCCCGGTGGCGCGGATGGCCCCGCCGCCGTCCCTGCCCGACCAGCGGCCCACCGTCGTGGACCCGGGAGAGGAGGCCGCCCGGGCACGGCAGGCCCTGGAACAGGTGGCCGAGCTGCTCGAAAGCCAGGCCGCCGACCTCCAGGGCGACGCGGCGGCCGTGCTGAGCGCCCAGGCGCTCATGGCCCGCGACCCCGAACTCGCGCGCCGCGCCGCGGAGCGCACCGATGCCGGGGACCCCGCGGCCTGGGCCGTCCACGCGGCCTGCGGCGCCTACCAGGAGCTGCTCCAGGCGGCGGGCGGCTACCTCGCCGAACGCGCCGCCGACCTCGCCGACATCCGGGACCGGGCGACCGCCGTGCTCCTGGAGCTGCCGATGCCCGGGCTGCCCGACCCCGGCGTCCCGCACGTGCTGGTCGCCGACGACCTCGCGCCCGCCGACACCGTGCAGCTCGACGTCGAGCGCGTGCTCGCCATCGTCACGCGTTACGGCGGACCCACCAGCCACACGGTCATCCTGGCCCGGTCGCTCGGCATCCCGGCCGTGGTCGGCTGCGCGGGGGCCGCCGAACTGCTCGACGCGACGCCGGTGGCGGTGGACGGCGACGCCGGAACGGTCGAGGTCGAGCCCGACGAGGAGCTCGCCGAGCGGATGCGCGAGCGCACCGAGCGGCGGCGCGCCCTGCTGGCCGAGGCCACCGGTCCGGGCCGGACCGCCGACGACGTTCCGGTCTCGCTGCTGCTCAACGTCGGTGAGGGCGACCCGCAGAAGGCCGGTGCCCACGACAGCGAGGGCGTGGGGCTGCTGCGCACCGAGTTCCTCTTCCTGGAGCGCTCGGACCCGCCCACCGTCGAGGAGCAGACCGCCTCCTACACGGCCCTGTTCGAGGCGTTCGCCGGGCGCACGGTCACGGTGCGGACCCTGGACGCCGGGTCGGACAAGCCCCTGGCCTTCGCGTCCACCGGCCACGAGGACAACCCCGCGCTCGGCGTACGGGGTTTCCGCACCTCGCGGGTGCACCCCCACCTGATCACCGACCAGCTCCAGGCCATCGCCGCCGCCACCCGGGAGACCTCCGCCAAGGTCCGGGTCATGGCGCCGATGGTGTCCACGCCCGACGAGGCGGAGGAGTTCGTCTCCCTCGCCCGCGAGGCCGGGATCGACCAGGTCGGCGTGATGATCGAGGTGCCCGGCGCGGCGCTGCTCGCCGACCGGCTGCTGTCCCGGGTGGACTTCGTGTCGATCGGCACCAACGACCTGGCGCAGTACACCATGGCCACCGACCGGACCCTCGGCGCGCTGCCCGACCTGCTCGACCCCTGGCAGCCCGCGCTGCTCCAGCTGGTGGGCACCGTGGGCGGCGCGGGGGAGCGCTCGGGACGCCCGGTGGGCGTGTGCGGCGAGGCCGCCGCCGACCCGCTGCTGGCCCTGGTGCTGGTGGGACTGGGCGCGACCAGCCTGTCGATGTCCGCGCCCGCGCTGCCCGCCGTGCGCCACGCGCTGGCCCTGCACACCCACAGTGACTGCCGCAGACTGGCCGACCTGGCGGTCGCGGCCTCCAGCGCCGAACAGGCGCGCGAGGCGGTCAGGGCCGCCGCCCACCCGGAGGCGGTCGACCGCTGACGCCCACGCGGGCACGCCGTGCGCCCTCTCCTCCCCGCATCCGGGACAGGGG
>NZ_QPFC01000825.1:0-3185 GCF_003427465.1 Nocardiopsis sp. TNDT3
GTCCGGGAGGGGCTGTCGGTGGTGGACGGTGGAGGGGAGCCGGGGCGGAGGGCCCGCGAGGACCCCGCCTAGCGGAGCTCGCGTTCCCTGACGACGAGGAACGTGACCACCGCGCCGGCCAGGGCGAGGAGCGCCAGCCCCAGGAACGTGGTGTGCATCGCGGAGGTGAGGCTGGCCGAGACGGCGTCCAGCGCGGTCGAGCGGTCCGCCTCGGCGAACTGGCCCAGCGCCGTTTCCAGTCGGCCCTGGGTGGCCTCACCCGCCAGGGTCCGCTCCTGCTCGGGGTCGGCGAAGGGGAGGTCGAGCGTGTTCAGGGACAGGGTCGCCAGCACGGACCCGGCTCCGGCGATCGCCACGCTCTCCCCGGTGATGCGCATGGTGTTGAAGATGCCCGAGGCCATCCCGGCCCGCTCGACCTCCACGGAGCTGAGCGCCGCGTTGTCCATGACGCCGAAGGCGCTTCCCACCCCCGTGCCGAACAGGGCCAGGGGAGCGGCGAGCGCCGTCCAGTGCTGGCCCGGCTGGAGGGTCATCAACCACAGGGAGCCGCCCGCGATGAGCAGGGAGCTGGTGGCGAGCATGACCCGCAGGGGGAGCCTGGCGGCGAGCTGCCCGGCCAGCATCGGCAGGGCGAGCACCGGCAGGGTCAGGGGCAGGAGCAGGGCCCCGGCCTCGGCGGCGCCGAACCCGCCGACGCCCTGGAAGAAGGGCGGCAGGTAGACGAGCAGGACCACGAAGCCGAAGGTGATGGTGAAGGGCTGGCAGACGACCACGACGAACGTGGGCCGCTTGAACAGCGAGAGGTCGAACATCGGGCGCCGGACCCGTGACTCCACCACGACGAAGGCGGCGAGGAAGACGAGGAACCCGACCGCCGACCCGATCGCGCTCAGGCTGAGCCAACCCGCCTCGGCGCCCTGGACGAAGGCGAGGGAGAGCAGGAACAGGCTGGTGCTGAAGGTCATGACGCCGCCCCAGTCCACCGAGGTGGAACCGGGGTCGCTCGACTCACGGATCGAGCGGACCAGGAGCAGGACGACGGCGGCGAACGCGAGGTTCATCAGGAACACCATGCGCCAGTCCAGGAAGTTGACCATCAGCCCGGCGACGAAGGGCCCCATGGCCAGTCCGAAGCCGAAGGAGGTCCCCAGGAGGCCGAAGGCCCGGGCCCGGGCCGCTCCCCGGAAGGAGTCGGCGAGGATCGCCGATCCGCTGGTCATGATGCCCGCGGCGCCGATGCCCTGGACCGCGCGGGCGACGTCGATGACGAGGATGTTGGAGGAGAGGCCGATCACCGTGGCCATCGCGGTGAAGACGACGAGGCCGATGACGAGGACCCGGCGCCTGCCGAAGCGGTCGGCGAGTCCGCCGGCGGCGAGCATGAACGCCGCGAAGGTGACGTTGTAGGCGTTCTGGACCCACTGGGCCTCGCCGACGCTGGCGTTCAGGTCGGCCGCGAGCTGGGTGAGCGCCACGGCCGGAGCAGTGACGGCGAGCGGCAGCATCACGCTGGACAGGGCGACGGCGACGAGTGTGGCCACCGCCTGTCCCCTGGTCAACGGGGCGGGAGCACTCCGCGCGCCCTGCAGATCCGTGGCTTCTATCGCCATTCCCCTACCCCTTAATTCGCTTCCTTATAGCCATCCATTCGTGGATGAGCATAAGGTGTCTTATGTCCATCGTCAATCTTATAGAACTGGCCACGCGCGCGGTGGGCGGACCCGGGACACCCGCCGCAACCTGTTCGATCGGAGCTCCCCGAAATGCAGTTGACCAGCGACGACACCGCTTCCACCCGCGCACACAGCACCCCCTCCGACGTCCTCGTGGTCGGTGCCGGGCCCGTGGGCCTGACCGCCGCGTGCGAGCTCCTGAGACGAGGAGTACGTGTACGGCTCATCGACCGCGCCGAGTCCGCCTCCCCCTTCCCCAAGGCCCTGCTGCTCTGGCCGCGCACCCTCGACCTGCTGGACGACCTGGGCGCCCTGGAATCCACCCGGCGGGCGGGTATCGACATCCGCAGGTTCCGCTACTACTCCTCCGGCGACCCGCTGGCCACGTTCACGTTCCCCGAGCACCTGGCTCCGGTGTGCCTGCCCCAGAACGAGACCGAGCGCGTGCTCACCGAGCGGCTGCACGCGCTCGGCGGGCGCATCGAACGGGGGGTGCGGCTGCTCGCCCTCGACGGGCTGGACTTCTCCGGCGACATCACCGCGACCGAGGGGGTGACCGCGATCCTCGAACACTCCGACGGGACCGTCGAGCGCTACCACGCGCCCTTCCTCATCGGCGCGGACGGCGCGGGCAGCGCGGTGCGCGCCCAGATCGGCACCGGCTTCGTCGGCAGCACCTACGAGTCGGCGTTCGCCCTCGTGGACTGCCACATCGAGGGGGAGCTGCCCGTCGACGAGGCGCTCTACTACCAGTCGCCCCGGGGCGCCCTGGTGATCGTCGCCCTGCCCGACGGCGTCTTCCGGTTCTTCGCCAGCCTTCCGCCCGGGGAGAAGGCGGGGGTGGACCTGCTCCAGCGGATCACGGACGAGCAGGGCCCGGGAGGGGTCCGGCTGGTCGACCCGGTGTGGGAGTCCGTGTTCCGCGTGCACCGGCGGCACGCCGACGACTTCCAGCGGGGCCGCGTCTTCCTCGCCGGGGACGCGGCGCACGTGCACAGCCCGGCCGGGGGCCAGGGCCTCAACACCGGGATGCAGGACGCGCAGAACCTGGCCTGGAAGCTGGCCGCGGTGACACGGGGCGAGGCAGGACCGGAACTGCTCTCCACCTACGGCCCCGAACGCAAGGACGTGGCGCGGCAGGTGGTGCGCGACACCGACATCCAAACACGCGGTTGGATGCTCCAGCACCCCGTGCAGACGGCGGGCCGGGACGCGGCCTTCCGCGTCCTGGAACCGGTCATGGAACGCGGATACCTGCCCGTCATGGCGGGTTACCGGTTCCGCTACACACCCGCTCGCCTCACCCAGGAGCCCACCTGGCCCTCCCTGTGCCGGGTGACCGGACGGCTGGCGGGCGCCGTCCGCACCGGCCACGCCCTCCCCCGCTCCCTCGCCGTGGACCTGGGCGTCGCCGGGCACGGGGAGGCCGGGAGCGGACAGGGGGTCCGCGGGTGGACGCTCGCCGTCACACCCGGCCGGGGACGCACCCGCGACGGGGAGCCGTTCTCCGCG
>NZ_QPFC01000826.1:0-1564 GCF_003427465.1 Nocardiopsis sp. TNDT3
GGCTCCGCGTGCGCACGGCGGGGCTGGGCAGTACCGGGGCCGACGGGGAACCGGTGGGGGAACACACCCGGTTCGGCTCCGCGTCGGTCGCCAAGGTGCTGCCCGGCATGCTGCTCGCCGACATGGTGGACCGCGGTGAACTCGCTCCGCACGCCCGGGTCGGCGATCTCCTGGAAGACGTCGACTTCGCCGATCCCGTACTCGCCGGCGTCACGGTGGAGGAGCTGGCTACGCACACCGCGGGCCTCTCCAGGGAGGAGACCAGCCTGCTCCAGACGTTGTGGCAGTTCGCGGCCAAACGCCACCCGGATCCGCCCGGGTCGGTCGAGGAGTTCCTGCGGACCGTGGCGGAGGACGTGCGGGTCGATCCCGCGATGCGAGGCGGCAACCACTACTCCAACACCGGGATCGACCTGCTCGGGCACGCCCTGGCGGCGCACGCCGGGACCAGTTACGCCCAGCTCGTCCAAGAACGGATCCTCGACCCGTTGGGGATGGAGGACAGCGCGATCCGGACCACCGGTGACGGTGCCCCCTTCCAGGTGCACAACGCCGATCTCGGGCGCCCCCTCGTTCCGGAGGGCTCGGAGGCCTCCGGCCCGTCGGGAGGGCTGGTCACGACCGCGGGCGACCTCGGCCTGCTCCTGGCGTCGGTGATGGAGGGCACCGCCCCGGGGGCCGCGGCCGTGCGTCCCGTGGCGCCGGGGGACGTCGAGCGCCGCGAACAGGGCCTCGGCTGGTACGTGGAGACGCTGGGAGGGGTGCCGATCACCGGCCACGGCGGCAACGCCACGACCAACGGCCACACGGCGTGGATCGGTTACACCGGTGACCGGGGAGCCGTGGTCCTGTCCAACACGCACCGGTTCAGCGAGGACATCGGCATCCGCCTGCTCGGTGTCGACGAACCGAGCCCCGACAACGCGGCGGGCGAGAGGATCTACGCGACCGCGACGGTCCTGCTCGCTCTCACCCCCGGTCTCCTCGCCCTGGGGTTCGCCTCACGGCGGCGCCCCGGCCGCTGGTGGCGCCGTCCCACCGACCGCCTGGGGCTGGTGTCCCACTGGGCCGGCGGCGCCACGGCGCTCACGTACGCGTTCCTCGCCGGGTTCTGGCATCTGGTGACCCCGTGGGCGTGGGTCGCGGGTCTGCTCCTCCTGGCCGCCGCCGTCCTGGTGGGGGCGTACCGGTGGCCGCGACTCCCGACCGCGAGGGGCGCCCGGCCGTGGGTGCGGTGGTCGCTGACGGCTCCCGTCGCCGCGGGGAGCGCGGTCATCCTCGTCCTGCTGGCCTCGGTCTAGCGGAGGCGGGGCGGCGGTCGGTCCGGTCGGGTCGGGGCCACGGGGACCGCAGGAACGAAGGCGCCCAGCGCGTGAACCCGGGCTCCCGCTTCTGACGCAACGGTGACGCACGGAAGCCGACAGGCCGAGGGTTCCGGCCCTGTGCGCTGGGGGAGCGGACCGTAGGGGGGAGCACTGGACCCGGGAAAACGAAGAACGGGTGCCCACCTGTGTGGACACCCGTTCCTTTGTCGGGGTGGCGGGATTTGAACCCACGACCTCTT
>NZ_QPFC01000086.1:0-14689 GCF_003427465.1 Nocardiopsis sp. TNDT3
CTCCGGCGGGGAGGGTGTCGCTGTAGCCGCCCGAGCCGACGGGGACCTCGGCGGCCACGGCCGCCGGAGGGGCGGAGGCCACGCCCGCGGCGCAGACCAGGGCCGTGGCGGCGGCCAGGACGCCCATGCGCGGGGACCGCGCGCGCCGTGCTGTCGTCGGTCCGTTGGGGGGATGGTGGGGGGACGGTCGACTCCATGGGTGCCGCATACTGCGCCTTTCACTCGCTTCCGCGGTAGAGCGCCCGCCCTCGGCAGGCGGGAGCGCTCCCAGGCGTGAGCCTTGGTAAATGAGTGTTCAGTCCTGGTTGTAGGAGCGCAATGCCAGGAAAGTGGAAAGTATCCTTTCTGTTACCGGCGGTGTTCATGAGGGTTACAGGGGAACCCCGTCCCAGGTCGGCCGCGCGTCCGCTCCGGGGCGGAGCGGTCCCGGGCGAAGCGGGACGGGGACGCGGGCCGGTTCCCCGTCACGCGGAACCGGGGCTGTGGACAACCGCTCGACCGTCCCCCGGCTCTGGTACCAAGGGACGTATGGCCACACCCACCCCTGACAGCACCGTTCCCACCACCGCGTCCGACGGCGCGCTGCGCGAGCGCGCCGAGGCGCACCTGCGCGCCCTGGCCGGGGACTCCGCCCGGCTGCGCGAGGACCAGTGGACCGCCATCCACGCCCTGGCCGCCGAGCACCGCAGAGCCCTCGTCGTCCAGCGCACCGGATGGGGAAAGTCGGCGGTGTACTTCGTGGCCACCGCCCTGCGGCGCGCCGAGGGGGCGGGCCCCACCGTCATCGTCTCCCCGCTGCTGGCGCTGATGCGCAACCAGATCGCCGCGGCCGAGCGCGCGGGCATCCACGCGCGCACCATCAACAGCTCCAACACCACCGACTGGGAGAACGCCTACGCCGACGTGGCCGCGGGCCGGGTCGACGTCCTGCTGGTCAGCCCCGAGCGCCTCAACAACCCCGAGTTCCGCGACCGGGTCCTGCCCGAGCTGGCCGCGGGCGCAGGCCTGGTCGTCATCGACGAGGCCCACTGCGTCTCCGACTGGGGGCACGACTTCCGCCCCGACTACCGGCGCATCCGCTCCCTGCTGCACGACCTGCCCGAGGGGGTTCCGGTGCTGGCCACCACCGCCACCGCCAACGAGCGCGTCACCCGCGACGTGGCCGAGCAGCTCCAGGCGGGCGGCGAGCGCGCGGACACCCTGGTCCTGCGCGGTTCCCTGGAGCGCGAGAGCCTGCGCCTGGCCGTCGTCCGGCTGCCCGACCCCACCGCCCGGCTCAGCTGGCTGGCCGAGCACCTGCCCAAGATCCAGGGCTCGGGCATCGTCTACGCGCTCACCGTCAGCGCCGCCCAGGAGACCGCCCGCTTCCTCGCCCAGCAGGGCATGGAGGTGCGCGCCTACACCGGCCAGACCGACCCCGACGAGCGCCGCGAGGCCGAGGACGACCTGCTCGCCAACCGGGTCAAGGCGCTGGTCGCCACCAGCGCGCTGGGCATGGGCTTCGACAAGCCCGACCTGGGCTTCGTCGTCCACCTGGGCGCCCCCCAGTCCCCGATCTCCTACTACCAGCAGGTGGGCCGCGCCGGGCGCGGTGTACAGCGGGCCGAGGCGGTCCTGCTGCCCGGCCGCGAGGACACCCGCATCTGGGAGTACTTCGCCGGACTGTCCTTCCCGCCCGAGCAGACCGTGCGCCAGACCCTGGACGCGCTCGCCGAGGCGGGCGGACCGCTGTCCGTCGCGCACCTGGAGACCCGGGTGGACCTGCGCCGCACCCGCCTGGAGCAGATGCTCAAGGTGCTGGACGTGGACGGGGCCGTGCGCCGGGTGCGGGGCGGCTGGGAGGCCACCGGCCGGCCGTGGACCTACGACGCCGAGCGGTACGCGGCCGTCAGCCGGGCGCGCGAGCGCGAGCAGCGCGCCATGCTCGACTACCTCGACCTGGACACCTGCCGGATGGAGTTCCTGCGCCGCCAGCTGGACGACCCCGAGGCCGCGCCCTGCGGACGCTGCGACGTGTGCACGGGCGAGTACTGGCCCGCGGACGTGGACTCCACCCGGCGCGAGGCCGCGGCCGAGCACCTGGACCGGCCCGGCACGCCCATCGCGCCCCGGCGCCAGTGGCCGACCGGGATGTCCGCCCTGGGCGTGGACCTGTCCGGCAGGATCGCCGAGGAGCTGCGGGCGGGGGAGGGCCGCGCCCTGGGCCGCCTCACCGACATCGGCTGGGGCAACGAGCTGCGCCGCGTCCTGGCCGCCGACGCCCCCGACGCGCCCGTGGACGAGCGCGTGCTCCAGGGCGTGGTGCGTGTCCTGGCCGACTGGAACTGGGACCAGCGCCCCGTCGGCGTGGTGGCGATGCCCTCGCTCACCCGTCCCAGGATGATCACCGACCTGGCCGAGCGGCTGTCCCGGCTCGGGCGGCTGACGCACGTGGGGACGCTGGGGTACCGCACCGAGCGGGGCACCGGGCCGCGCAGGCACAACAGCGCCATGCGCCTGGAACAGGTCCACGCCGCCCTGGTGGCGGGGGAGGAGCTCACCGAGCGGATGGCGCGGCTACAGGAGCACACCCCCGGGCCGGTGCTGCTGGTCGACGACGTCACCGACACCGGCTGGAGCCTGACCGTGGGCGCCGCCCTGCTCCGCGGGGCCGGGGCGCCCCAGGTGCTGCCGCTCACCCTGGCCACCGCAGGAGGATGAGCGGCGGCCGGGCGGGAGTTCCGGCGGGAGCCCCGCGGGGGCGTTCCGCCGCGGGCGGGCGCGTCCACCGCCCGCGCCGGACCCCGTGCCGTAGGGCTTTCAGGGGCACCGAACCCGGCGAAGGGAGATCCGGTCCGCGCGGGCGGGCGTCCGGGCTCGGCCCTTCGGGGCCGGGCCGCTGGGCTCAGCGGATGCGCTGGCCGCGCGGTGCGCCGCGGCGCACCGGCTGGCCCTCGCCCAGGTCCGGGCGGGCGCCCGGCTGGTGCAGGGCGCGCGCCGCCAGGCGGTGCGCCCGGCCCAGCGCCTCCTTGGGATGGCGGCCGAGCAGCCACGCGGGCAGGAAACCGGCGATGAAGGCGTCACCGGCACCCACCGAACCCGGGGACGGGTCCACCGGCTCGGCCGGCGCGGTCACGCAGTCGTCGCGGGTCTTGGACGCCCACAGGCCGCCCTGCTCGCCGAGCTTGAGCACCACGTTGGGGTACCACGCGGTCAGCACCTTGGCGGCGGCCTCGGGCTCGTCCCGGCCGGTCAGCACCCGGGCCTGGTCGACGTTGGCGAACAGCAGGCGCGCGCCCTGCGTCCAGTCCAGGAAGTTCTCCGCGCCCGCGCGCTCCAGCGGCGCGTGCGAACCGCCGTCCACCGAGATCGACATCCCGCTGTCGCGGGCCATCCGCAGCGCCACCCGGGCGGCGCGCCGGGAGTCGTCGTTGATGAGGGTGTAGCCCGACACGTGCAGGTGCCCGTCCGGGCCGAACACGTCGCGGGGCAGGTCCTCGGGCTGCAGACGGGCGTTGGCGCCCGGGTCGCTCAGCATCGTCCGGTCGCCCCGGTGCGTGATCATCACCACGCAGGTGCCGGTGGGCCGCTCCGGGTCCATCACCATCCGCGAGTCCAGGCCGTAGCCCATGAGTTCCATCTCACGGGTGCGCCCGGTGATGTCGGAGCCGCGGCGGCCGACGAACGTGGTGTCGGTGCCCTCCACGGCCAGCCACGAGGCGATGTTCGCCCCCGACCCGCCGCCGTACATGATCACGGACGCCGGAGTGTCGCTGCCGCGGGCCAACGGGTGGAACGCGCGCGCGACGGCGTCGGTCATCAGGTCACCGATCACGACCACTCGTGTCATTTCGCCAGCCACCACCGAGGGTTATCAGAATCCGTGCTCGCACGACGTTAACAGGTCAACCGTCAGCGGCGTGTAACGAAGTGACAGCACCCCGGCCACACCGCCTCCGGACACCCCCGCGGAGCCGCGAACGCCCACGGGGCGGCCGATCCGGTCCGCGGACGGGGCACCGGCCCCGACCCGCGCCTCCGCGATCGGGGGACACACCGTACGCGGTCCCGAGCGGGGTTTTCGCGCGGCCCGCACGGACTTTCCCCGGATTCGGCCGTTTGTCGTCTAGTCTCGCAGTCGTGCAGTCCTACCCGAACCACTGGGAAGCCGACGTCGTCCTGACCGACGGAGGCACCGCGCACCTGCGCCCCATCACCCCCGAAGACGCCGACCTGCTCCGCGAGTTCCACTCCCGTCTCTCCCCGGAGACGATCTACTACCGGTTCTTCGCGCCCTACCCCAGGCTCTCCGACCGCGACGTCAAACGCTTCACCACCGTCGACTACGAGGACCGCGTGGCACTGGTCGCCACCATCTCCGACTCCCTCGTCTCCGTGGTGCGCTACGACAAGGTGGCGCCGGAGGAGGCGGAGGTCGCCTTCGTGGTGGAGGACGCCCACCAGGGCCGCGGCCTGGCCTCGGTCATGCTGGAGCACATCGGCGCGGCCGCGCGCGAACGCGGGATGCGCCGCTTCATCGCCGACGTGCTGCCCGAGAACCGGCGCATGATCAACGTCTTCCGCGAGGCCGGGTACACCGCCCAGCAGACCTTCGACGAGGGCGTCATCCGCCTCACCCTGGACCTCCAGCCCACCGACGACTCCACCGAGGTCATGCGGGCCCGCGAGCAGCGCGCCGAGTCGCGCTCCATCGCCCGCCTGCTCTTCCCGAACTCGGTCGCGGTCATCGGCGCCAGCCGCACCGCGCACACCATCGGCCAGACCGCCCTGCGCAACCTCCTGGGCGGGGAGTTCCAGGGCCCGGTCTACCCGGTCCACCCCGAGGCCAAGGCGGTCGTGGGCGTGCGCGCCTACCCCTCGGTCCTGGACATCCCCGACCAGGTCGACCTCGCCGTCGTGGCGGTGCGCGCCGACATGGTCGTCGACGTGGTCGAGCAGTGCGCGGACAAGGGCGTGCACGGCCTGGTCGTGGTCAGCTCCGGGTTCGGCGAGACCGGACCCGAGGGCCGCGCCCGCCAGGACGAGCTGGTGCGCACCGCCCGCGCGGCCGGGATGCGCGTGGTGGGCCCCAACTGCCTGGGCATCGCCAACACCGACCCCGAGATCTCGCTCAACGCCACCCTGTCCCCGGACCTGCCGCCCTCGGGCACGATCGGGTTCTTCTCCCAGTCCGGCGCCCTGGGCCGGGCCATCCTCCAGCGCGTGGCCGAGCGCGGCATGGGCCTGTCCACCTTCGTCTCGGCGGGCAACCGCGCCGACGTGTCCGGCAACGACCTCATGCAGTACTGGCAGGAGGACCCGGCCACGGAGGTGGTGCTCCAGTACCTGGAGTCGCTGGGCAACCCGCGCAAGTTCACCCGCCTGGCCCGGCGACTGGCCAAGCAGAAGCCGGTCGTGGCGGTGCGCAGCGGCGGCTCGGCGCGGACCACCCCCACCGGCCACGCCGCGGGCGGGCTCTCCCTGCCCGACTACGCGGTCACCTCGCTGTTCCAGCAGGCCGGAGTGGTGCGGGTGGACGACATCACGCAGATGTTCGACGCCGCCCAGGTGTTCGCCTACCAGCCCCTGCCCCAGGGGCCCCGCGTGGGCATCATCGGCAACTCCGACTCCCTGGAGCTGCTGGTCAAGGACGCGGCCGTCCGCCAGGGGCTCAAGCCGCACGACCCGGTCAACCTCGGCCCCCAGGCCACCGCGGAGGACTTCGACCGCGCCCTGGAGACGGCCCTGGCCGCCGAGGACGTGCACTCGGTGGTGGTCGTGTTCGTCCCCGCGCTGCACCCCATCTCCGACGACGTCGCCCGCGTGCTGCGGGCCCGCTCCCTGGACTCGACCAAGCCCGTCGTCACCACCTACCTGGCCCGTCAGGGGATCCCCGAGGAGCTGCGCCGCGTCGGAGACCGGGGCCAGACCCTGCGCGGCTCGGTGCCCTCCTACCCCTCGCCCGAGGACGCCGTGCGCGCCCTGGCCTACGCCACCCGCTACGCCCAGTGGCGCGACCGCAAACCCGGACGCCACCCCGAGCTGCCCGACATCGACGGGGCCCGGGCCCGCGCCACCATCGTCCGCGCGCTCAAGAACGCCACTCCCTCGGCGGAGGAGATCGCCTGGTTCGGCGGCGAGCGCCGCTACGACGAGGAGACGGCGATCTCCGGCGAGGACGCCCGCGACCTGCTGGCCTGCTACGGCATCGCCGCCTACCCCGACATCCCGGTGACGTCGGAGGAGGAGGCCGTGGTGGCCGCGGGCCAGCTGGGCTACCCGGCGGTGGTCAAGGCCGACTCACCGGACCTGCGCCTGCGCGCGGGCGGCACCTTCGTCCGCGCCGACCTGCGCACCCCCGACGACGTGCGCAGCGCCTTCGCGGCCCTGCACGACCGCTTCGGCGACGAGGCCTCGCTGGTCGTGCAGCGCATGGTGGCCCCCGGGGTGCCCACGGTCATCCGGGCGGGCGACAACCAGTCCTTCGGATCGGTGGTCTCCTTCGGGCTGGCGGACGTGACCGCCGAACTGCTCGACGACCGGGCGTTCCGGCTGGCGCCGCTCACCGACATGGACGCCGCCGACCTCATCCACGCCGTGCGGGCCGCCCCGCTGCTGTTCGGACTGCCCGCCGGTGCGACCTCGCTCGCCGAGCAGCCCAACGTGGAGGCTCTGGAGGAACTCCTCGTCCGGGTCTCCCGCCTGGTGGAGGCCTTCCCCGAGATCGGCTACATCGACCTGGACCCGGTCCTGGTCAACGCCACCGGCGCCCACGTGCTGGGCGCGCGCGTCTGGCTCCGTGAGGCCCCCGACGTGCGGCCCGACGCCGGGCCCCGGCGACTGCGCGGGGTGACGTTCTGATCATGGGGTGGGCATCCCGTTTCACGTCCCGGTCGCGAAGTGTCACGGGAAAGGGGCAGGATAGGAGTATGAGGAAAACACGCGCCGTGTCCACGGACTGGCGGACGGAGATCGAGCGCAGCGGGTACTACCCCGCGCTCGTGATCGACGCCGTCGCCACCGCCCTGGGGAGCGAGGGCGCCGAGGCGTTCATCGTGCACCACGAGGCGACCTTCGACCCGGCCATGGAGATGCGGCGGCACATCACGGTGATGCTGCTGACCGCGACCCGCCTCGTGGTGTGCCACACCGACGAGCACCCGCCCACCGAGCCCGGCGGCACCTCGCACGCCTCCACCACCACCGACAGCATCCAGTTGGGCAACATCCAGTCGGTCGCCCTGACCCGCGTGGTGCCCAACCCCGCCCAGTACACGCCGGGCAGCATGCCCAGCGAGCTGGTGCTGAGCGTCAACCTGTCCGTGAACTGGGGCGCGATCGCCCACATCGACCTCGAACCGGCCGCCTGCGCCGACGAGGAGTGCGAACTCGACCACGGGTACACCGGCGCGATCACCGCCGAGCCCCTCACCCTGAGGGTCAGCGAGGCCGCGGACGGCGCCGGGGCGGTGTCGGCCATGATGCACTTCGCCGACGCCCTGTCCGAGGCGACCACCCGCCCCTGAGGCCACCGGAGCCGCGGAGGGCCCCGACCGCCCCGGCGGCAGGGACCCTCCCACACGCGGTGTCCGCTCCGGGCGGCCCACGGCGGGGGCGGACCGGGGAGGCGACCCGTCACGCCGCACACGCGGCCACCCGTGAGCGGGACTTAACAAGCGGGGTGTACACGGACATGGTGTCCTGAGGGTCCGGTTGTCTAGGGTGGGACCGGCCTCGTGCACCACGTCACAGAGCCGGGCGCGTCCGGCCACGAGCCGGGCGCGCACGCGCGCCGCGACAGGCACGCGCGCGTTCCCCCTCTCCAGCACCCGCGAGTACGGACCCTGAGAAAGGCCCGCCTGCGATGACGCAGCACCCCTCCCCGACCCCCTCGGACGACACGCCCCTGGTACGCCTGGCCGTCGAGCGCTCCATCGCCACGGTCACCCTCGACTCCCCCCGCAACCGCAACGCCCTGTCCGCGGGGCTGCGCGCGCAGCTGTCCGCGGCCCTGGCCGCGGCGGTGGCCGACGACGAGGTACGCGCCATCGTGCTCACCGGCACCGGCCCGGTGTTCTGCGCCGGAGCCGACCTGAAGGAGGTCGGCGCGGCCCTGCGGGGCGCCCCGGCCGAACCGGCGCCCGAGCTCCCCGAGATCTTCGAGCAGATCATGGGCGCCCCCAAACCGGTGGTCGCCGTGCTCAACGGCGCAGCCCGCGCCGGGGGCATCGGACTGGTGGCCGCCGCCGACATCGCCCTGGCGCCCAAGAGCGCCACGTTCGCCTTCACCGAGGTGCGCATCGGCGTGGTCCCCGCGATCATCTCCGTCCCGGTGTCCGCGCGGATGCACTCGCGCCAGCTCAGCCGCTACTTCCTCACCGGCGAGCTGTTCGACGCCTCCGCCGCCGCCAAGGCCGGCCTCCTCACCCAGGCCGTCCCCGACCGCGACATGCCGCACGCCGTGGACGCGATCCTGCAGGGACTGCGGGGTTCGGCGCCGCGTGCGCTCTCGCGCACCAAGGAACTCCTGGGCGAACTGGGAGCGGGCGCGCTCGCGACCCCGGACCGGCGCACCGAGGCCTTCGCCCGGATGGGCGAGCTGTCCGCCGAGTTCTTCGCCGGCGAGGACGCCGCCGAGGGCCGCGCCGCCTTCTTCGACAAGCGCGCGCCCCGCTGGGCCAGGTGACCCCGGCCGCGGCGCCCCGCCCGGGCCGCCGCGGCCGCACACCCGTGCCACCCTGGTGCGTCCGCTCCCGGACGCGGGCCACAATGGTCGGGTGAGCTACTCCGGAGATACCAGGGTCGGCGGCCCCGCCGACCTGCGACGACTACCGCACCTGACCATCACCAAGCTGGCCGTCGGCCCGATGGACAACAACGCCTACCTGCTGCGCTGCCAGGGCACCGGCGAGGCCGTCCTCATCGACGCCGCGGCCGAGCCCGACCGCATCCTGGAGCTGATCGGCGAGGAGGGCCTGGCACGGGTGGTCACCACCCACCGCCACCAGGACCACTGGCAGGCCCTCGCCGAGGTCGTGGGCCAGACCGGGGCACGCACGGTCGCCCATCCCGACGACGGCGACGAACTCCCCGTCTCCGTGGACGAGCCCGTCGTGCACGGGTCGCGCGTCCCGGTCGGGGAGTGCCACCTCACCGTCATCCACCTGCGCGGGCACACCCCCGGGTCGATCGCCCTGCGCTACGACGACCCCGAGGGCCACACCCACCTGTTCACGGGTGACTCCCTCTTCCCGGGAGGCGTCGGCCGCACCTGGTCCGACGACGACTTCCGCGTCCTGTTCGCGGACGTGGAGGAGCGCGTGTTCGGGGCGCTGGCCGACGACACCTGGGTCTACCCCGGGCACGGACGCGACACCACCCTGGGCGCCGAGCGTCCGCACCTGGGGGAGTGGCGCGAGCGCGGCTGGTAGCGGCCTCAGGCGCCGAAGCAGCAGAACCCCGTCCGCCCGAGGTGGACCGCCACCGCCTCGGGCGCGGGGACGCCCGCGGCGAGCGCGCGGTGGAACAGCCGCATGGCCCCGGCGGTCCCCGCGTCCCGGACGGGGACGGGGCTGGCCACCACCGTGCGGACCCCGGCCGCGAGCAGCGCGCCGGTGAACCCGAGCGGAGCCCCGGCGCGGTCCGCGAAGCCCCGGCCGCTCCAGCAGGTCGACAGCACCACCGTGTCCGGGGCCTCGGCCAGCCCGGCCAGGTCGCAGGCGAGCAGCGGCCCGTCGCCCAGGCCGACCGAGGCGAGCATGGGCGAGCGGCCGGGGACCCGCCCGTGCCCCGCCAGGTGGACCAGGTCGGCCCGGCCGAGGGAGGCCAGGACGTCGGAGCGCAGGGCCCGGTCGGCACGGAGCACGCGCGCCCCCGGGTACACGTCGGCCAGCGCGGCGACCTCGCGCGCCGCCCCGTCCGGTTCGGGAGCCGCCACCAGCAGCACCCGCTCCGGCGGGCGGGGCACGGGTACCCCGGAGCGGGTCCGGTCCAGCCAGAACCCGGCGCCGGGCACCAGGTTCAGCGGACGGCCCCGCAGCGCGGGGAGCATGCCCCAGGGGGGATCGCCGAGGTAGGAGTCGCCGGCCACGACCAGCGGAAGGTCGCCGACCAGCGCCAGCAGCGGTTCGAGGAGGACACGTGCGACGTCCTCGGCCGCCTCCCGCGCCTCGCAGCCGTCCTGTGCGAACGCCACCGGGTGGACGAACCGGGCCATCGCACGGGCCACCCGCGGGAGCGGCCCCAGGACGCGGGCGTGGACCCGTCCGGCCGCGGCCACGAGCGCGACGGCCTTCCCTTCCGCCCGCGTGTACCGCACGAAGGCCCGGTCGCCCAGCCGCTCCAGCAGCGCGCCCGCCACGGGCGCGGGTGCGGGGGCGCGGCGCGCGCCCGGGGTCTGGTGGTGCGCCTGCCAGCGGGCCGACTCCAGGCGCCGGGCCAGGACGTGCGGGTCGCGGCCGCGGACCAGCGCCGCACGGTAGCGGTCGGCCAGCGAGGCCGTCGCGGGTGTGCGTACGCCGGGACCGGGGACGTGGGGCGCGGCCCAGGTCCGGGCCAGTTCCGCCCACTCCAGGGCGGTGGCCGCCTCTCCGGCGCGCAGGGCGCTCTCCAGGCCCGCGCGGACGACGTGGGGATCGCTCACCGCGCCCGCCAACCAGGGACCCGGCGCGAGGCGGGCGTGCGCGTCCAGGGTGTCCAGGGCCACGTGGGCGGCGCCCTTCCCCGACGGTCGCGGCGCGGCCAGGGGCGCGCGGACGGCCAGGGCGGTCCTGGCCCGGGCCACGGGGGAGGTCGTCCGGCCCTCGCGCAGCGCCATCCTCTCCAGGCGGGTGGCCAGCCGGTACCACAGCGAGCCCGTACCGAAGGAGTGCCGCACCCGGCGGGTGAGCTCGACCGTGTGGCGGTGGTCGCCCCGCAGCAGCCGCAGCTTGGCCTCCACCAGCAGGGCGTTGGCCGACGAACCCCCGGCCCAGGGGCCGTCCGCGAGCGCCGTGGCCGCCTCCTCCACCAGGCCCTCGGCCAGCAGCGCCTCGGCCAGGTCCACGTGCAGCGCCTCACGGCGTTCGGAGGGCAGCCGGTCGGTCAGGCCGTGGAAGGTGGCGATGGCCGCGGGGGCGTCGCCCCGGTAGAGGCTGAGGCAGCCCAGGTTCTGGTCGATGACCAGGCCCATCAGCGGCAGACGGCGCTCCCGTGCCAGGGACCGGGCCTCGCGCAGGTGTTCCTCGGCCTGCGGGAAGCGGCCGCACAGCGTCTGCGCCAGTCCCAGGTTGAGCAGGACGCCGGGCATCACCGTCGCGGACTCGGCCACCGGGTGGCCGAGCAGGCGCCGATGGGCCTCGTCCAGCAGGGCCGCGGTCTGCTCGAACATGCCGCCCTGCGCCAGCCGCACTCCGTGGCTCACGCGGGCGAGCAGGGACCTGCCGGACCGCAGCGCGTGGTGGTCCGGGCAGGCGGCGGAGAGGGGGGACTCGGGGGAGAGGAGGGAGGGCTGGGCGCGCAGGGACACGTCCGGTGCCTTTCACCGAGGGGGCTGGCCGCACACAGTGATAGCAGCGCGGGGAGGGCGCGCGGGAGGGGCCGCGTCCGCCCGTGCGCGACTCGGCTGAGGCGAACCCGGACGAAGCCGGTCGAAGGGCCACCATCAGGAGTCGGTTCGCGTCTGTCTGCAACCCGGGTTCGGCCTTCCCCGTTTCTGTGACGGATGGGATCACCAGCCGGCGGCCCGGTTGCCCGGCGGTCCGCCTGGTCAGACGGTGAACCAGCCGGTCACCACCGGAGGGCGTCCCGCTCTGAGCAGCGACAGGCTGACCGGGCCGCGGGACAGGCCGGACAGCGCGAACCCGCCGTCCTCGCCGATCCGCAGGTCCTCCCCGGAGCCCGGGCGGCGCACGCGCAGGACCGCGTGGTCGTACTCCCCGCTGGCCAGCCCCGACAGCGAGCGCAGCCGACCGTGCGCGTGGACCCGCACGTCCAGGGTGAGGTCGCCGTGCTCGAAGCGCAGGGAGGTGACTATCGGGCCTTCCTCCTCCCCCTCCGCCGAGCGCAGCACCTCGCCCGCCGGAGCCCTCTCCCCGGTCAGGGCCGCCACGTCGGCGCCGTCGTCGCCGCGGTCGAAGGCGGCCAGCGCGGCGGCGCGCCCCGCCAGCGCCCGTGCCGGATCGTCGTGGTCGCTCATGTGGGTTCCTCCAGGAGGCGGCGGAGTCTGCGGAGCATACGGCGGCGCTGGTTCGCGGCGGTCCGGGGGTGGACCTGGTCGTCGGAGGACCCCGGGTCGCACGGGGCCGGGGGCACGGGCAGCCCCGCGGCCCCGTCGAGGTAGCGCAGGGCGGCCCGCCGCTCTCCGGGGTCGGTGAGCCGCCGGATCGCGCGGTGCAGCTCCTCGTGCTCCTCCTTGCGCAGGTACTGCGCCTCGGGACCCGAGTCCTCCGAGAGGGGGTCCCGCCGGGTGAGGCTCCGGGGGTCGACCGGCTGGTCCCGGGCGCTGTGGCGGCGCTGTCGGCCGCAGGCGTCGTGGGCGACCCTGCGCAGCCAGCCGCGGAGCCGCTCGGGGGAGTGCAGGCGGGGCAGCTGCTGGTTGAGGGTGAGCCACACCGTCTGCACCGCGTCCTCCCGGTCCGGGACGGACAGGCGGTAGGAGCGCGCGATCGCGTTCACGACCGGCAGGTGCCGGTCCACGATGGCCTCCCACGCCCTGTGCTCACCCCGGCAGGCGGCCCGTACGAGCTCGGCGTCGCTGGGGGCGGCGGCGTCGGTTTCGCCGGGGTTCCCGTCCGGATTGGGCCCGGCTGTATCACCGCCGGTTGTGGCCGGAACCGGCAAAGGTGGGGGTGCTTCCTCCCCGGAAAAGGTCGAAAGTACGGTTTGAGGAGGTGCCTGGGTGTCATGGATGTCCTCGTGCGACTGGTCTGGCACACCCGCCCCCACTATGATCGGACTCCCGCTCGCCGGGGCTCACGCTAGCTTTTGGGGCTTCCGGAGGTGGGGAGAACGCTGGAAAAAGCAAAGTGAGCGCTGGTTCTCCAGGTGCCCTTGGGGCACAATGGGGCAAAAGCATTCAGGCGGGTATGCAACCTTCTCGTGGTACGAGGGCGTCGGGGAAGCGCACTCGTTCGTATCAGGAGGTTCGGTGTCCGCACGTGGCGTCTTGTACGTCCACTCCGCGCCAGCGGCGCTGTGCCCACACGTCGAGTGGGCGGTCGCGGGCGTCGTTGGAGTACCCGTGAAACTCGACTGGGTCGCCCAACCGGCGGCACCCGGCAACCACCGCGCCGAGCTCAACTGGCAGGGGAAGCCGGGCACCGCGGGCTCGGTGGCCTCGGCGCTGAACGCGTGGCAGCGCCTGCGGTTCGAGGTGACCGAGGAGGGGTCGCCCGGCTGCGACGGCGTGCGCTACAGCTACACGCCCTCCCTCGGTATGTTCACCGCCCTCACCAGCGCGGCGGGCGAGGTCCTCGTGCCCGAGGGCCGGCTGCGCCTGGCCGTGGAGCGGGCTGCGGCCGACGGCACCGACCTGGCCGCCGAGATCGAACGCCTCACCGGCCGCGCCTGGGACGAGGAGCTGGAGCCCTTCCGCTACGCGGGCGACGGCGCCCCGGTGCGCTGGCTCCACGCCGCGGGCTGACCCCTCCCGCCGCGGTCCCGGCCGCGCCCGGGGCGTCGGCCGCCCGCGCCAGAGCGGGGGCGCCGCGTCAGGGCGGCTCCCCCTCGCTGGGCCAGATGGCGGAGGCGAGCAGGACCGCGGCCCAGATGCCCAGCGGCACCAGCGGCCAGTAGGGTACGAGTTCGCCGCCCATCAGGCTGACCACGCCCCACACGCTCGTCAGGATCACCGCCACACCCGTCCACCAGCGCCACTCGTCGCCCCACTCGCCCCAGGGGGCGCCCAGGAGCGACAGGTCGTCCGCGTCGGGGGGTTCGCGGCCGTCCCGGCGGTCGCGTCCGGACCCCGGATCGGCGCGGGCCGACCCGGAGAGGGGGTCCGACAGCGGATCGGCGCCCTGCCGCGCGCCCGGGACCCGGTGCACCGCGGATGGGGACGCCGGCAGGTCCGCGGTCAGCGGGCGCAGGTCGCCGAGCAGCACCGCGCCCAGTGCCAGACCGACCCGGCGGTCGTACTCCTCGTGGTCCAGGCGGCCCTCGACGAACGCGGTGGTGAGGCGGTCCACCGTGAGGTCGCGTTCGGCGTCCGAGGCGCGCATCCGGTGCAGCGGCAGGCGTTCGTCCTCCACTTCCCACCCCCAAGACGCGAGTTGGTGACCACACGATACGCGCCGCACCCGGCGTGGAAAAGGGATACACGGAAAGTGAGTCGCGGCCCCCGGTCCAGCCCCGGGGCGGCTCCCGGAGCGCGTTCTCAGCAGCCCAGCCAGTCGGAGACGGCCCGGCACGCGGCGGGGTCGGCGGCGCCCACCAGCCCGGTGTGCTCGTAGGGCCCCCGGTAGTCGAACGGGCTTCCGTCCAGCCGGGTGACCAGGCCGCCCACCTCCTCCAGGACCAGGGCGGGCGCCGCCACGTCCCAGTCGCGCACCGGCACGTCCTTGACGAACAGGTGCGCGGAACCCTCGGCGACCAGGCACAGCTTCAGCGAGATGCTGCCGCTCTCCAGGTACCCGCCGTAGCCGAAGCGGTCGCCGACCCTGCGGGCGATCCCCTCCGGCCCCGGGGTGTTGTCGGTGAGCACACCCCGTCCCGGCGGGGCGGGCCGCGGGGG
>NZ_QPFC01000827.1:0-7923 GCF_003427465.1 Nocardiopsis sp. TNDT3
CTGTGCCGCGAGCAGGAGCCCCTCCTGCTCGCGGTCGGCGGAGACGGGGAGCGGGTGCGCGTGCCGGTGACGGACACCTCCGCGCACACGGCGGCCTGCCACTTCAGCGAGGAGCTGGGGGGCGCCGCCCCCGCCGACCTGTTCCGGGGGACGGCGGTGGAGGCCGAGACCGTAACGGAGGTCGAGGAGGCCGAGAAGCAGGCGCAGGAGGCGCGCGCCCAGATCGGCGCGGAGACCGCCGCCCCCGCGGACGGGGGACCCCGTGAGGCCATCCTGACCGTCAAGGACCTGGTCAAGAACTTCCCCATCCGCTCCAAGGGCCTCCTGCGGCGCAGGATCGGCGAGGTGCAGGCGGTCTCCGGGGTCTCCCTGGAGCTGCGCGAGCACGAGACCCTCGCCCTGGTCGGCGAGTCCGGATGCGGCAAGTCCACCACCGCCCGCCTCATGCTCCAGCTGATCAGGCAGACCTCGGGCGAGGTCAGCTACATGGGCCAGCCGCTGCACACGCTGTCCCCCCGGCAGATGCGGCCGCTGCGCCGCGACCTCCAGCTGGTCTTCCAGGACCCGTTCGCCTCCCTGGACCCGCGCATGACGGTCTCGGACATCATCGCCGAGCCGCTGCGGATCCACGGCCAGGGCAACGGCACCGCCAAGAAGCGGGTCAGGGAGCTGCTGGACCTGGTGGGGCTCAACGCCGAGCACGGCTCGCGCTACCCGCACGAGTTCTCGGGCGGCCAGCGCCAGCGCATCGGCATCGCCCGCGCGCTGGCGCTCAACCCCAAGGTGCTCATCCTGGACGAGCCGGTCTCGGCGCTGGACGTGTCCATCCAGGCGGGCGTGATCAACCTGCTGGAGGACCTCCAGGACGACCTGGGCCTGTCGTACCTGTTCGTCTCGCACGACCTGTCGGTGGTCAAGCACATCGCCGACCGGGTGGCCGTGATGTACCTCGGCAAGATCGTGGAGACGGGGACGACGGCGGAGCTGTTCGGGGCGCCCTCGCACCCGTACACGCAGGCGCTGATCTCGGCGATCCCCCTGCCGGACCCGGTCAAGGAGCGGACCCGGGAGCGGATCGTCGTCACCGGCGACGTGCCCAGCCCCGCCGACCCGCCCTCGGGCTGCCGGTTCCGGACCCGGTGCCCGAAGTTCGCGAACGAGCTGTCGGAGGGCGAGCGCGCCAAGTGCGTGGAGGAGCCGCCGGAACTGATGGACCGGGGGGCGGGCCACCTGGACGCCTGCCACTACTCGCGGGCCAGGGAACTGTTCTGACCGGGGCGCCGTCCGGGTGATCCGGGCGCGGCGGCCGTGACGGGCCGGTGCCGGGGGAGTGCGCCCCCGGCACCGGCCCGTTCGCCGTTCGCGCCGCACGCGGCGGCGGAAGGGGCCCGGTGCCCGGGGTCCGCTCCGGGGCCGGGCACACACCGCTGTCGGATGCCGCGTCCCCCCGCCGCGCCGGGGAAGGAGGCCGAAACCGGACGATTTTCTCCTTAGCGGATTTAGGTGCACATGTGTCACCTGGGGCTTAGACGTCCCCACGCGCCCCTTCCGTGTCCGACCCGCGCCCGGGGTGCTGGTGCCGGGGATCCGTAGCGGGTTAGGGTGCGGTGCCCCTTCGTGTCCGTGACCGCTAGGAGACACACCGTTGAGAACCCCCACCGCTTCCAGTGAACCCCCGGTCGGGAGGCGCCGTGCCCCGGTCCGGCGGCGCGCCGCCTGGACCGCGGCCCTCGCGACCGTCCCCGTGCTCGTCGCGGCGCCGCTGGGCGCACTCCCGGCCCACGCCGACCCGGCGGCAGCCGAGGAGCGCCTGACCGACCTGCGCGCGGACATCGACGCCCTCCTGGCGGACCCGTCCCTGGAGGGAGGGGTGTCCGGGGTGACCGTCACCGACCCCGCCACCGGCGCGGTGCTGTACTCGCGCGACAGCGGGGAGCAGCTGGTGCCCGCCTCCAACATGAAGCTGTTCACCGCGGCGGCCGCCCTGGACGTCCTGGGCGCCGACCACACCTTCTCCACCGAGGTCGTGGCCGAGGGCCACAGGCAGCGGCGCTCCGTGGAGGACCTGTACCTGGTGGGCGGCGGCGACCCCACCCTGTCCGAGCAGGACCTGGACGCGCTGGCCGCCGACGTGGCCGCCTCCGGGGTCAGGACCGTGCGGGGCGACGTCCTCGCCGACGACACCTGGTTCGACTCCCAGCGCCTCGTGGACGACTGGTGGCCCGAGGACGAGCCCTACGCCTACTCCGCGCAGATCTCGGCCCTCACCGTCGCCCACGGGGAGCGCTACGACACCGGCGTGACCGAGGTCGTGGTCACCCCCGGCGCGGCGGGTGCGCCCGCCACCGTGGACCTGGGCGCCGCCGAGGGCTACGCCGAACTCGACAACCAGGCCGTGACCGGCCCTCCGGGCGGCACCAGCAGCGTGGTCGTCGACCGGCCCGTGGGGACCAACACCATCACGGTGACCGGCACGATCCCGGCCGACGCCGCCCCCGTGACCGCCCTGCGCACTGTGGACGAGCCCGCGGGCCTGGCCGGGCACCTCTTCGCGCAGGCGCTGGAGCGGCACGGCGTCACCGTCGAGGGCGGCGTGGAGTTCGGCGAGGCGCCCGGTCGGGGACGCCACGGCGCCCGGCTGGTGGCAGACCACGAGTCCCCCGAGCTGGCGGAGATCCTCGTCCCTTTCATGAAGTTCAGCAACAACGGCCACGCCGAGATGCTCGTCAAGAGCATCGGCCAGGAGGTCGCGGGCGAGGGCAGCTGGGACGCCGGGCTGACCGGTGTCGAGCGGTCCCTGGCCGGGCTGGGGGTGGACACCTCCGACCTCGTCCTCAACGACGGCTCGGGCCTGTCCCGGGGCAACCTGGTCACCTCCGACACGGTCGTGGACTTGCTCGTGAGCACGCGCGACGCGTCCTGGCACGGGGTCTGGGCGGACTCGCTGCCGCTGGCGGGCGAGAGCGACCCGTTCACCGGGGGAACCCTGCGGTTCCGCATGGGCGGCACCGCGGCCGCGGGCGTCGTCTCCGCCAAGACCGGCACCATGACGGGCATCAGCGCGCTGTCCGGATACGTGGCCGGGCAGGGGGGCGGCGACGGGCTGGCGTTCAGCGTCGTCAACAACGGCTACGGCGGCCCGGCCCCCACGCCGGTGCAGGACGCGATCGCCGTCCGGCTGGCCGAGTACCTGGGCCACCAGGCGCCCGTGAGCGTCCGGTCCCAGAGCGCGCCGAGCGAGCCGGGCGGTGAGCTGGAGTGCTCCTGGGAGCTGACCTGCTGATCCGCTGACCTGCTGACGGCACGGCCGCCGGGCCGTGCCGTCAGCGCGTGAGGCACAGGTCGCGCGGGACACGCGGGCGGCGCGATCGCGCTCAACGGCGTCCGCGCGTGAGGCGCGAAAACCCGGCCGGAGGGCCACGGGGACTCCCCGTGGCCCTCCGGGTTTTCCACAGGTGTGGACGGACTCCGCCGCTTCGGCTCCGAAGGCGGCATAGTGGGAGTGGACGACGCCGCCCCCCGCAGCACACGATCCGCGTCGCACCCCCTGACCGCATACTCCGCACGCGCGGAGCCCCGGAAGGAGAGCGTTCCGATCGTGTCCTGCTTCAGCGGGAAAACCGCCCGGCTCACGTCCCTGCCCGTGTGCCGCCCCAGGGCCGGGTCGCCCGGGGCGGCCCGGCCGCCTCCCCGGGACGGGCCCGCACCGGTCCCCGGGGCGGGGGAGCCCGGGGCCGCTACCAGGCGCGGCGGCCGACGAAGGCCAGGAACCGGGTCTGGTCGTCGGCGCCCTCGGGCGGGGTGAGCTCGGGCCCGCAGACGTTGTTCCCGCGCAGCTGCTCCCCGAAGGGTGCGGTGGCCTCGTGCGCCCACCGGACGTCGCCGGGGTCCAGGCGCTCGTCCAGGCCGGTGGCCCGGGCCAGGTCCCAGCGGTGCACCACGAGGTCGAAGCCGAGGAACCGGTCCACCGCCTCGGCGAAGGTGGTGCGGCCGAAGAACCCGTCGAATTCGGTGTTCGCGCGCCGCGGGTCGTCCAGGTCGGCCTGGACCACCGCTCGGGCGGCGTCCCAGGCGGCGCGGGGGTCCTCGTCCACGGAGGGGATGTCACCCAGTTCGCGGCCGACCAGGCCGAGGAACATGCCCTGGGTGTCCACGACGTGGCGGACCACGTCGCGGGCGTCCCACCCCTCGCAGGGGGACGCCGACGACCAGCGGTCGGCGGGGACGGCCGCCACCGTCCCGGCGAAGTCCTCGGACAGGCGGGCGTAGCGCTCGGAGATGTCGCTCATGATCGTGTTCCCCTCGGGTGTGTCTCGGTGTCCGCCATCCTCACCCCCTCGACCGGGCGCCGTCTTGAACAAACACGACGAACCGCACGTGTGTTCGGAGGCGGAGGACTACCCTGGAGCCGTGAGACCGTACTCCGTGGGGGTGGAGGGGGACGCGCGCGGCATCCTCGACCCGGACGCCGGGCTGACCCGGTTCCGCCTGGACCGACACGCTCCCTCGGAGCGGGTGGCCCGCTTCGTGGACCGCTACTGGCTGACCTCGTGGAACCTGACCGGCCGCGAGCCGCACACCCAGCGGGTCCTGGCCCACCCCGTCGTGAACCTGGTGTTCACCGGTGGGACCGCGACGGTGTACGGCCCGACCACCGAGGTGACCGAGCGCCGCCTGGAGGGCGAGGGCTGGGCGCTCGGGGTGATGTTCCGGCCCGCGGGGTTCCGTCCGTTCCTCGGCAGGCCCATGAACACGATCGTGGACGCCGGTCTCCCCGCGTCGGAGGTCTTCGGGGCCCTCGGCGCGGACGGGGTTCTCGGCGGGGCCGGGGCTTCCCATGGGCGCGGGGTCCCCGGCGCTGACGGGCACCCGGGCCGGGACGGGGTCCCCGACGCCGACGCGATTCCCGGTGCGGGCGAGGCCCCCGGCAGGGGAGGGGTTCCCGGTGCCGACGGGCGCGGGGCCCCCGACGGCGCGTTGGCGTCCGAGACGTCCGATCCCCTCGACCTCATGGCCGCGGTCGACCGCGTCCTGGCCGGGCTGCTCCCCGCGTACCGTCACCCGGCCGAGGACACGCGCGACGTCGTGGAGCGGGTGGCCGCCGACCCCTCGGTGGTCAACGTGTCCGGGCTCGCCCGGCGCGAGGGGATGGGCGTGCGGCTGCTCCAGCGCCGCTTCGCCGACCACGTCGGCCTGAGCCCCAAGGCGGTCATCCGCAGGTACCGGCTCTACGAGGCCGCCGAGCGGGCCAGGAAGGGCGCGGCGCCCGACTGGGGGAGCCTGGCCGCCGAACTCGGGTTCAGCGACCAGTCCCACCTGACCAGGGAGTTCACCGCCGTTCTGGGGACCCCTCCCGCGCGCTACGCGGCACGCGCGACACCAGGCGGCTGAGCGTGCGGTACACGTCCTCGGCCGTCAGCTCCGGGTCGGCGCAGGCCCGCACGAACAGGCCGTCGACGGCGGCGCCCACGCCCGCGCGGTCCTCCGGGCGGGGGAGGTAGGGCGCGAGGAAGGCGTCCACGGCCCGGTTCCAGCGCTCGGTCTGCGGGCGCAGGGCCGGGCGGCGCGCGGCGAGCAGGAACAGTTCGCACTCGGCCATCACCTGGGCCCGTGCGGGGCCCGAGCCCACCGCGATCATCCCGGCGAGGGCGCGCAGGGCCGCGTCCGCGTCCTCGGGCACGGCGGCCAGCGCGGCCACGTAGGTGTCGTTGACCCGGGTCAGGGTGTCCACGAGCAGGTCGTCGACGGTCGCGTGGTAATAGGTGACGGTGCTGGGCGGCACCCCGGCCTCGGCGGCCACGCGCCGCTGGCTGACCGCCGCCACACCGTCGCGTTCGATGACGCGCATGGTGGCGTCCAGGAGCTGTCGGCGGCGCCGCTCGCCCTTGCGTCTGCGCCCGTCGGCGATGCCCTCGCCGACGGCCGCCGTGTCGTGGCCGTTCAGTGCCGCCCGCCCAGTTCCAGGGCCATGACCCCCGCGATGATCAGCGCGATTCCGCCGATCTGGACCCAGGTGAGCGACTCGCCGAAGAGCAGTGTGCCGATCACCGCGACCAGCGCGATGCCCACGGCCGCCCACACGCCGTAGGCCACGCCGAGGTTGATGCCCCGGGTGAGGGACTGGCTGAGCATGAGGAAGGCCCCGACGTAACCGACCACCACGACGACCGAGGGCAGCGGTCGGCTGAAGCCCTCGGAGAGCTTGAGCGAGGTGGTGGCGATCACCTCGGCGATGATCGCTCCGGCCAGCCAGAGCCACGGCACGGCGTTCCTCCCGACGGAGAACTGAGCGTTTGACCAGGTTCCTCCGGAGAAGAAACCTGAGCGTTCGGACAAGATTCTAGGCGCAGGGCCAACCCGGTGTCCAAGGCGAGTTACGGGTGGCCGTAACCTCATACCCGTAGGGAATCGAGGTGTACCCCCGGGGTGTATCGTCTTCGGTTCCGGCGTCCCCCACGTCCCACGCCCCAGATAACCGCTCTATACCGATGCATGAGATTTCAGAACCTTTTCGGTGGGTGTGCGTCTTACTTGCGTGGATGGCGTTTCAGGCATGACATGGAGGTAACCAGACGTGACGGGCAAGACACCTCCGGCGGTGGCGCGTCGTTTCGGTATCGGACTGGCAGCGCTGGCGCTGGCCGCCACGGCCTGCACGTCGGGTGAGGCCGAAACCCAGGGCGGCGGTACCGACGCGGCCAGCGCCGATCCCGCGGAGCTGGTGATCACTCCCGAGAACGGTGCCGAGGAGGTCGCGCCCAACTCCCCCATCCGGGTCACCGCGGAGAGCGGTGTCATCACGGACGTCCAGGTGGAGCAGGTCGTCGCCACCGAGGCCGCGGCGGAGGGCGAGGGCGAGGCGCAGGAGGCCGACCTCTACGCCATGACCGGCACCCTCAACGGTGACGCGACCGAGTGGGTCAGCGACTGGAACCTGCGCCCCGGCGCGGAGGTCGTGGTCACCGCGACCGCCGAGAACGACGCCGGTGAGGAGACCGAGGTCGTCCAGGAGTTCACCACCCTGGAGGCGGTCGCCGGACAGCGCCTGGAACTGGCCTCCAACTGGCCCGTCTCCGGTGACACCGTCGGCGTGGGCATGCCGATCGTCATCAACTTCGACCTGCCGGTGACCAACAAGGCGCAGGTCGAGAACTCCATGGAGGTCATCTCCGAGCAGGGCGTCCAGGGCGCCTGGAACTGGGAGACCGACACGATGGCCGTGTTCCGGCCCGAGGAGTACTGGGAGCCCCACCAGTCCGTGAGCGTCGACCTGCGCCTCGCCGGCGTCGAGGCCTCCGAGGGCGTCTACGGCGTGGAGAACCACCGCATCGACTTCGAGGTCGGCCGCGAGCTGATCATGACCATGCACGTGCCCGACCACGAGCTGGTCGTCAACATCGACGGTGAGCACGACCGCACCATCGAGGTGAGCAACGGCAAGGCCAGCCGCCGCTTCGACACCACGACCTCCGGCACCCACGTGCTCATGCAGCGCTACGAGCAGATGACCATGGACTCCTCCACCGTGGGCATCCCCGAGGGCACCCCCGGCGCCTACAACGTGGACGTGCAGTACGCGGTCCGCACCAGTGACAGCGGCGAGTTCCTGCACGAGGCCTCCTACAACGGCAACATCGGCAGCGCCAACACCTCCAACGGCTGCACCAACCTGCGCATGGACGACGCCCGCTGGATCTTCGAGAACACCCTCATGGGCGACGTCCTGGAGACCACCGGTACCGACCGCGAGCTGGAGTGGAACAACGGCTGGGGCTTCTGGCAGATGTCCTGGGACGAGTGGCTGGCCGAGAGCGCGACCGGCGAGCCGCAGGTGACCGACGGTTCGGGCACCCCCGGCTCCGTCCACGGCGAGCAGTAACCGCCCGCCCAACGCCGAAGGGGCGCCCGGAACCGCGCGGTTCC
>NZ_QPFC01000828.1:0-4270 GCF_003427465.1 Nocardiopsis sp. TNDT3
GTTGATGGAGGGGTGGAGGACGCTACGGGGGAGTAGGGTTCGGAAAAGGTGCGTGGGGGGTGCGTATGCGCTGGTCAGCGGCTTGGATGGGGAGGGAAAAATCTGGCTGGCCAGGTTTTTCCATTGTCCGGAATGATTGGTTTTGAGGATTTTTTCCTGGGGTCTTTTGGGTAGGAAAAAGCCCCCGGCCGGAGCGGGCGCGGGGGCTGGAGGCGGTTAGAGGCGGCTACAGGCCGGAACGCAGGCCGCTGAGCAGCGCCACCCACTGGTCCCCGGGGACGGTGAGGTGCCCGGCCTCGCGGTGGACGGTGTCGCGGACGTCAGCGCCCGAGGCGTGTTCGCGGACCTCGACGCACTGGCTTCCGTTGCTGCTGTAGCTGCTCTTGTGCCACTCGTTGCTCATGATGCTTCCAACTCCCTCAACAGCTGCCGGGATTCTCTGGCGGGCAGCGCGGACGCTAGACCTTTTCTTACCAGCGCCTCCACGCGTGGATGGCTGTCTGACTCCAGGATGACGTTTCCGGCGATGTAGTCGCTGGAGACGGCGACGCCCCCGTCTGCCAGCCGGAAGAGTTGGATGGGCGCGGTCACTCCCAGCATGAAGACCCCGGGAGGGAGCAGATAGACCTCGATCCCGCCTTCCTCCATCAGTCGCAACAGGTGCGACGCCTGCTCCCGCCGCACCTGGTCGGGTATGCAGGTCAGGGCGCTGTGTGGGAAAACAGCGGTCACCAGCGGGTCATGGTGATGTTCGCGCAGTACTTTGAGCCGACCGCACCGAGAAGCGACCCACCTGTTGACCTCACTGTCCGAAACCAGAGGTTGGCCGTCTTTGAACACCAGTCGGGCGTACTGCTCGCACTGAAGCAGTCCCGGTACAAAAGCTGGCAACAGCAAGTCGATGGCCACGGACTGTTCTTCCAACCGGGCCACGTTCAGCTGCCACACCGGCAGCTCCGTCCCCGAGGTCTGCTTGCGCCACGCCTTGAGGAGCCTGCCGTCCGCCTTGAGCATCCGGTCCAGGGCCTCGGCGGTCTCCACCCTGGGCGTGAACTTCCCCGACTCCCACCGGGACACGGACGCGGGTGACGTGCCCATGTCGAAGGCCAGCTGTTTCTGCGTTCTCCCGGAGAAATCGCGAAACGTTGTGAGCAGGGAGGAGAAGTGATCTTGCGTCACCCTGCACAACTTACAGAGCCGTTGCGCTCCCTGTCATCCGTTCTCCGGAAAACGACAGACGCTGGAGATATCCCGGGCCCTGTGGCGAGGGTGGATACAGGTCACGAACCCGCAGGTAATTGCGGGCTGTTCGTGACTATGTTCCGGAGGATGGTGATTTCAGTTGGGATCAGTGACAAGCATGCAATCGCGTCGCGGCGGTTCGGGTTCCGGTTTCCAGGACGGCGGCGGCACCGGGCGTTTCCCCCTGCCCCGCAGGGGAGTGGAACCCCGCGACAGGGCACCCCTGGTGCTGGACCAGCGCTGGAGCAGCCTCGGCACCGCGCTCATCGTCGCGGGGCGTCCCGACCAGGCCGCCCTGGTGCGCCACAGGGTCTCGGCCCTCTCCGCCCTGCCGCCGCTGGCGAGGGAAGCGGCCCAGGAACTGGCCGGCGAGGTGTTCAACAACGCGATCGCGCACACGCGCAGCGGCCTGTCCGGGGGCGAGGTCATCGTGAGCGTGCACCGGCTCCCCGGCCGCGTACAGGTCAAGATCACCGACCAGGGGCCGATCGGCGAGGACGCCGTCACCACACCGTGCGTGCGGCCCGCCGACCCGCTGCGCGTGGGCGGGCTGGGGATGCGCCTGGTCGCCGCGCAGGCCAGCCGGTGGGGCACGCTCCACGAGGGCGGCCGGACCACCGTCTGGTTCGAGATCGACCGCCCCGACCGCGCTTCCGGCCGGTCCGACGGGCACGCCGGGCGGTGAACACCTCTCCCGACCTGGACGCGCTCCTCACGGCGGGTCCCGGGGCCGACGGGTACCGCCCGCCTCCCGGGGTTTCAAAATCCGGGCCCGAACCTTGTACCGATTCGCCGGTGACGGCCCTTCCTGCGCACCGGTACGTTCCTCCTGCCAGCACCTACGCGCGGAAGGAACCCAGGTGAACCTCCTCATCACCGGCATCACCACCCAGTCCTCGATCGCCTACGCGATCGCCGAGGAGGCGATGGAGCAGGGCCACCAGGTGATCCTGACCAACCCGCCCGGCAGGCAGCTGTCCATCCTGGAGCGGGTGGCCAAACGCCTCCCCGCCGAACCCGTGGACATCCTTCCCATGGACGTCACCGACCCCGAGCAGGTCACCGAGACGGCGGGCAAGGTCGCCGCCCACTGGGACCACGTGGACGGGCTGCTGCACTCCATCGCCTACGCCCCGGGCGACGCGCTGGGCGGCAACTTCCTCAACACCTCCTGGGAGGACGTGGCCACCGCGATCCACGTCTCGGGGTACTCCCTGAAGGCGCTCGCCGTGGGCTTCCGGGAGCTCATGGCCGCCGCCCCGCACGGCGCCGGGGTCGTCTCCCTGACCTTCGACGCCTCCCGGGCCTGGCCGGTCTACGACTGGATGGGGTCGGCCAAGGCCGTGCTGGAGAACTCCACGAAGTACCTGGCCCGCGACCTCGGCGGCGACGGCATCCGGGTCAACGCCATCAGCGCGGGGCCGGTCAAGTCCCTCGCGGGCGGCTCGATCCCCGGGTTCGACCAGATCGCGGACGGCTGGGCCGAGTCCGCGCCGCTGGGCTGGGACACCAAGGACGCCTCCGTGGTCGCCGGTCCCGCGCTGTTCCTGATGTCCCCGGCCGCGCGCGCCGTCACCGGCACGACGCTGCACGTGGACGGCGGGTACCACGCGATGGGAGCGCCGCTGTAACCCCGGGAGCCGACCGGGAGGGGAGGACGTCCGCGCTGGTCACCACGCCGGGGGGACATTTGCGGACGTTCCTGCTTTCCGCTGGGAAGGCCGCCCCGCGCGTGCTACGGATGGACGCGTTCGCTGCCGGTCCCTCCTCCTTCTTCGCTGGGAATCCCCATGATGACAATGCTGACCGTCCTCGCCGTCCTGGCCGCCATGGTCGGCGGCGCGGTCCTCGCCGTAGGCAGGTTCCGCGTCGACGACGAATCCTCGGGGGGCGCCGTCAGCGTGGTCGTCGCCCCCTGTGTGCTCGCGCTCTACCTCGCGGCGGCGGCGATGGGTGTGGTGATCGGCTGGGAGAACTTCACCGGTGCCGGGGACGGGCTGACCGAGGAGACGAGCGCGGCCGACGCCCTGTACTGGAGCACCACCACCCTCCCCGCCGAGGAGGCGGAGACGGTGCGCCAGCAGTTGCGCGCCTACATGAGCGCGGTCGCCGAGAAGGACTGGCCGATGATGCGCGCCGAGGGCGAGTTGAGCGAGGAGGGCGACGAGGCCCTGGCCGACCTGGCCGCGTCGGTGCGGGCGCTGTCGGTGTCCGACACCGGCGACGGCCTGGACCGCCTGACCGCCCGCCAGGAGCTGGCCGAACTCAGCGACGCGCGCATCGAGCGCGCCGACGCGGCCGGGGACGGCATCCCGTCCGTCCTCAACGGCATCGCGGCCCTGTCGGCCATCGCGGTGGCGGTGCTGCCCTTCGCCATGATCCGGCGGGGCTCGACCGTGGCCTACTTCTGGGCGTCGGCCAACCTGGTGTTCGTGTTCGCCACGATCCTGCTGCTGTTCTACCTGGGCAACCCCTACAACGGGGCCCTGGCGCACGACGCGGGCGCGATCCAGGACGCGCTGGCCGGGTTCGAGCGGATCGACGCCTCACTCAGTCCTCAGTAGGGGGAAGCGGGCCGACGGGCCCCGGACGCGTCCTCGGGGGCCGCGTGCGGGGCCCGTCTGCCGTCTCCGGGCGCTGGCGGACGGCCGTGTCAGGCCGGGTCGGGCCAGGCGCGGTCGGGGCAGATGCGGGCGCGGTCGGGTCGGGCGCGGGCCGCTCCGGGGCGTTCACCCGGGACCGGTCACTCCGAGGGCGGCGCCCGTCACGGCGCCGCCCCCGGAGCCGGTCAGCCCGAGGAGCGCGTGGCGGCGCGGCCCGCGCCCGCGGCGACCACGGCGATGACGACCATGAGCACCACCATGGTGCGCATGGGGGTGAAGGCTCCGGCGGCCTGCGGCGCGGAGTTCGGGGAGAGGTCGGCGAGCACCTGCTCCCGGACGACCCCCTCCACCGGGGGCGGGGCCGACGGGGACTCGGACGGCGGTTCGGGCTGGGCCGCGCGCTCCTGGGCGGGCTCGGCAGAGGC
>NZ_QPFC01000829.1:0-1168 GCF_003427465.1 Nocardiopsis sp. TNDT3
GAGGAGCGGGAGGCCTCCTCCAGGGCCGCGCGGCCCACGAAGTCGCCCTTGTCGAACTTCACGACCCGGCCCAGACCGGCGTCGAAGGGGGTGAGGTCGGCGGTCAGCTCCTGCCCGTACAGCGGCATCCCGGCCTCCATGCGCAGGGTGTCGCGCGCGGAGAGCCCGGCGGGGACGAGGCCGTGCCGCTCACCCTCGGCCATGAGGGCATCCCACACCTTGGGGGCCCTGTCCGCGGGGCTGACGAAGATCTCGAAGCCGTCCTCACCGGTGTAGCCGGTACGGGCGAGCAGGACGGGCTCGCCGGCGACGGTGTGCTCGTACCCGGCGTAGTAGCGGATGCCGTCCAGGTCGGCGTCGGTCAGCGGAGCCAGGACGTCGACGGCGCGGGGCCCCTGGACGGCGATCAGCGCGTACTCGGCCGACTCGTCGCGGACCTCGACGTCGAAGCCCGCGGCCCGCTCGGCCAGGGCCGGGGCGACGACCGCGGTGTTGGCGGCGTTGGCCACGACGAGGTACTCGTCCTCGCGGAGCCGGTAGACGATGAGGTCGTCCAGGACACCGCCGTCCTCGGCGGTGATCATGGAGTAGCGGGCGCGCCCCACCTTGACCTGGGACAGGTGGCCGACCAGCGCGTGGTCGAGGGCCTGGGCGGCCTGCGGGCCGGTCAGCCGGATCTCGCCCATGTGGGAGAGGTCGAACAGGCCCGCGGCCTCGCGCACCGCACGGTGCTCGGCGGTCTCGCTGCCGTAGCGCAGCGGCATGAGCCACCCGGCGAAGTCGACGAGGGTGGCGCCGGCCTTCTCGTGGACCTCGCGCAGCGCTGTCGCGCGCGGCGCGGATGCGGCATCTGACATGGGCACTCCCGAGAGGATGGGCGTCGTGACGTGCGTGGCGTTGCCATCCTCCCCCTCTGTCATCTGTGCCTGAGAGCTTCGCCGCGCGCTCGGCGCGGCTTGCACCTTCGGCGAGGGACGGCTGTCCCTGCTTTCCAGAGTGGTCTCGCCCGTACGGTCCGCTGTGCCTGAGAGGTTGTCTTCGGGGAGGGATTGCTCCTTCGGCGGCCCGCGCTGGATACGCGGGCACTCTCCCGTACGGGGTCAGCAACACGTTCAGCCTAGCAGCGGCCGTGAACGGCGCCCAAGGGTGCCCGGTGCCGCGCGGGGGC
>NZ_QPFC01000830.1:0-6534 GCF_003427465.1 Nocardiopsis sp. TNDT3
GGTCCCGGTCCCCCCGTGCGGGGCGGGGACCGGGACCCGGTCACGGGAGTTCGGGCACCGTGTTGCGGATCGGGTCGCCGTCGACCCGCAGACCGCTGGTGTGTGTGAGCGCCATCTCCAGGAGGGGGTAGATCTCGAACACGCGCCCCATGCCCAGCGCCTCCAGCACGCGCGCGGCGATGGGCGCGGGCTCGGCCAGGACCACGTGCCGCCCCTCGCGGGTGAGGCTCTTGTAGACCGCGACCAGGGCGCTGACGCCGCTCGCGTCGAAGAAGTCGAGCCCGGACATGTCCACCACCAGGCAGTCGCACCGTGAGGCGTGCGCGGCCTGGAGCAGCCGATCGCGCACGCGGTCGGCGGTGGCGAGGTCAACCTCTCCGTGGACGGGCACGACCGTCACACCCGTACAGGGGAAACGCTCCTGGGCAGAGAACCGGGCATTCCTCGCCACTCGGGCCACCTCTCACCGGACGTAACCTTTCCACTACGCAACCGCGTACGAGATCGTAACCTCTCCAGAGAGACCGTGGGAGCTTTTCGTGAGAAAAACCCGCGAAAACTCGCTGATGTGGCCGTAGGGACAGTCCCGTGTCACCCCGTCCGGCGGGTGGGCGGGACGCACCGCGCGCGACCGCGGCTTCGACCCCTCACTTCTCCTCTCGGACACTCCGGGCACGCCCCCGCGCGTGGCCTTCCGCGCCCGAGTGCGGTAGAAGCGGTACAGGTGGCACCCCCGCGTGCCCGCGCCCACGGGCCGGGCCCGGGGCCGATCCCAGGGACAGCCCACGAGAAGGGAGGGAGCGGCGGGCCCCGGCCGACGGCCGCGGCGTTCCGCCGCGCACCCGATGACCGAAACCGCCGACACCCAGCCCGGCTGGTTCTCCCCCGAGGAGCTGGAGAGCATCCGCGGCCGCATGCCCGTCCTCTACGTCCAGGCGGTTCCCGTACGGGTGGACGAGGTGGGGCAGGTGACCCATGTCGGCCTGCTCATGCGGGCCGCGCCCGACGGCAGCTTCCACCGCTCGGTGGTCTCGGGCCGCGTGCTCTACCACGAGCGGATCCGCGACGCCCTCCTGCGCCACCTGGAGAAGGACCTGGGCCCGGTGGCCCTGCCGCGCGTCCCCGTCTCGCCGCAGCCGTTCACGGTGGCCGAGTACTTCCCCACGCCGGGGGTCACCCCGTTCCACGACGCCCGCCAGCACGCGGTGGCGATGGCCTACATCGTCCCGGTCTCGGGCGACTGCCAGCCCCGCCAGGACGCCCTGGACCTGGTGTGGTTCACCCCGGAGGAGGCGGTCGGCGCGCACCTGCGCGAGGAGATGACGGGCGGCCAGGACGTGCTGGTGCGCCAGGCGCTGGCCCACGTGGGCCACGTCCCCTGACCGGGACCACCGGGCCCGCCGGGGCCGCCGTCCCGGCGGGCCCGGCGGACACCGCCCCGGCGCGGGGCGCCCCGGGGTGCGTAGGCTCGTTCCATGTCCGAACCGCTCGTCGCCGACGCCCTCGCCCTGGCCGCCGCCACCGGCGGCCCCCGCCGCCGCGTACTCGGCCTGGTGGGCGCCCCCGCCGCCGGGAAGTCCACGCTCGCCCGCCACCTGGTGGCCGGGGTCAACGGCGTGCTGGGCCCGGGCACGGCCGGGTACCTGCCCATGGACGGCTTCCACCTGTCCAACGCCCAGCTCGACCGGCTGGGGCGGCGCGACCGCAAGGGCGCGCCGGACACCTTCGACGCGCACGGGTACGCGGCCCTGGTGCGCCGCCTGCTCGCCGAGACCGACCACCCCGTCTACGTGCCCGACTACGACCGCGTGCTGCACGAACCCGTCGCCGCGCGGCACGTGATCGAGCCGCACACCCGGCTGGTCGTGACCGAGGGCAACTACCTGGCGGGCGGCGAGGAGCCCTGGGCCGGGCTGCGCGGGCTGTTCGCCCAGCTGTGGTACGTGGAGGCCGACGACGACCTGCGCGAGCGCAGGCTGCACCGGCGCCAGCTCGCGGGCGGGGCGACCGAGGAGGCCGCCCGGGAGTGGGTGGAGCGCAGCGACCGCCCCAACGGGGAGCTGGTCAAGCGCTTCCGGGACAACTGCACGCGGGTGGTGCGCCCGGGCCCCCTCCCCGAGGTCTGAGGGCCGCCCGCGCGGGATCCGCGCTTCCGGACCTGCGGAAAACCCCAGACGGACACAGAGAACGCATATGTCCATATAGTGAGACAAATGTTTCATACAGTGGCGAGCGGAGCTAGCATCCAGCCATCCGCACCCACTGACCTGGAAAGAAGTCCCATGACGGACGTCGCCCCACGCGCACCAGAAGAGGCCGAGCCACCGGCCAATCCCAAGAGGAAGGTCCTCACGGCCAGCCTCGTGGGGACGTCCATCGAGTTCTACGACTTCTACATCTACGCGACGGCCGCGGTCCTGGTCTTCCCCGCGCTGTTCTTCCCCGAGGGCGACATGCTGGCGGCGCGGCTGCAGTCGCTGGCCACCTTCGCCATCGCCTTCGTCGCCCGCCCCATCGGCTCCTGGGTGTTCGGCCACTTCGGCGACCGCGTCGGGCGCAAGGCCACCCTGGTGGCGTCCCTGCTGACCATGGGCATCGCCACCGTCGGCATCGGCGTGCTGCCCACCTACGCGCAGGTGGGCGTCCTGGCCCCGCTGCTGCTGGCGGTGTGCCGCTTCGGCCAGGGCCTGGGACTGGGCGGGGAGTGGGGCGGCGCGGCCCTGCTGGCCACCGAGAACGCCCCTCCCGGCAAGCGCGGCTTCTACGGCTCGTTCCCGCAGCTGGGAGCGCCGATCGGGTTCTTCCTCGCCAACGGCGTGTTCCTGGCCCTGAGCCAGTTCATGAGCGACGAGACCTTCCTGGCCTGGGGCTGGCGCGTGCCGTTCCTGCTCTCGACCCTGCTGATCGTGGTCGGCCTGTGGGTCCGCCTGACCCTGCACGAGACCCCGGCCTTCGCCAAGATCGTCGCCTCGGGCGAGCGGGTCAAGTCGCCGATGGCGGAGGTGTTCCGCACCAACTGGCCCGCCGTGGTGCTGGGCACGCTGATCATGCTCGCCACGTACGTGCTGTTCTACCTGATGACCGTGTTCTCCCTGGGCTTCGGCACCGACCCGGTGGCGGGCCTGGGCTACGACCGGTCGCAGTTCCTGGTGTTCCTGCTGGTGGGCGTGGTGTTCTTCGGGGTGTTCACCCCCGTCGCGGGCCTGCTCGCCGACCGGTTCGGCCGCAAGCCGGTCCTGGTCTGGGTCACCGTCGCGATCATCGTCTTCGGCTTCGCCATGGGCCCGCTGATGGGCGGCGGCGGCACGGTCGGCGTGCTGGCCTTCCTCATCGTGGGGCTGAGCCTGATGGGCCTGACCTTCGGCCCGATGGCCTCCGTGCTGCCGGAGCTGTTCCCGACCAAGGTGCGCTACACCGGCGCCTCGGTGGCCTACAACCTGGCGGGCCTGCTGGGCGCCTCGTTCGCCCCCTACATCGCGACGTGGCTGGCGGGCACCCTGGGACTGAACTGGGTCGGCGGCTACCTGGTCCTGGTCGGCGTGATCACCCTGGTGGCGCTGCTGATCAGCCGTGAGACGCGCGACGACTCCCTGGACGACACCCCGGTGCGGGTGACCGGCCGCTAGGGCGTCCCACCCCCGAGATACGGGCCGGGCGAGCGCATGCCGCCCGGCCCGTTCCCATCCTCACACGATCCGGTGCGGCAGCTCCCGGCCCCGGACGAAGGCCTCCACCGCGGCCGCCCACACCCGTCGGCGACGTTCCTGGCACTCGCGGGTGTTGGCGGCGAACCGGGAGCTGAGCACCAGGTTGTCCAGCGGCGGGTAGGGGTTGCGCTCGCCGACCAGGTCCAGCCCCGCGCCGCGCAGGCGCCCCGCGCGCAGCGCCTCCGTCAGCGCCCCGGAGTCGACGACCTCGTTGGGCGAGATGCTCACCAGGACCGCCGAGGGCTTCATCAGGGCGAGTTGGGCCGCGCCCAGCAGGCCGTGGGTGGCCGTGTCCAGCGGCAGGGTGAGGAAGACCGCGTCGGACACCGCCAGGAGCTCGTCCAGCTCCACCTGGACCGAGCCCTCGGCCCGGCGCGGACTGCGGTTGGCGTGGACGGCCGCCATACCCAGGCCGCGCACCATACGGGCCACCCGTGCGCCGATGCCGCCCATGCCGACGATCCCCGCGGTGCCGCCCGCGAGCTCCATCCCCTGCTCCCCCGCGCAGAGCAGGTCGCCCGACCGGACGCGGGCGTGGACGGGCACGACCCTCTTGGCCACGGCCATCATCAGCGCGACGGCGTGCTCGGCCACCGCCGCGCCAGTGTACCCGGCGGTGTTGCACACGGCCACGCCGCGCTCGCGGCAGTACTCCAGGTCCACGTACTCCACGGCCGTGGTGGTGGCCACCACCAGCTCCAGCTCGGGCAGCAGCCGCAGGTTCTCCGCGCCCAGGTCCGTGTAGGTGGTGACCAGGACCCGCGTGTCCGGGTGTCGCCGGAACTCCTCGGCCGGGTCCAGGCCGCCGTCGGCGGTCTGGACCCAGTGCGCCTCCAGCGCGTCGGACAGGTGGTCCAGGGTGTCGGTGGGAAGGGGGTGCCGGTCGTTGAGCACGAGACAGCGGACGGGCCGGGTCAAACCGTTCCTCCGGGGGGTGGTGGGGTGCGCGGTCGCGGCTCGGGCCTGGGCGCCGCCGCCGACCGGGTGTTCAGGGCCGGGGAGCCGACGCATCGTCCAGGACCTCCCCGACCTCCTTGTAGCGCTTCCAGGCCAGGCCGCGCAGGAACTCCTCGGCCCCCTCGCCGTGGGCCTCCCAGACGTCGGGGGCCCACTCCTGTTCCAGGTTGCGCCAGCCGGTGAGGGGATACAGGTGCTGGAAGGGCGGCGGCGGGGGCATCTCCGCCGCCACCCGCTCGGCCAGGGAGGCCAGACGCGGGCGGTCCACCTCCCCGACCAGGGCCAGCGCCTCGGCCAGGTCGGTGTTGCCGCCGCCCAGACCGTACCCGTGGAGGGAGCCGTCCACGAGGTCGAAGCCCGCCTCCAGCGCGATCCGGGAGTTGGCGACGGCGTGGCCGAGGTTGTCGTGGCCGTGGAAGCCCGCCAGGCCGGGCCAGGCGGCCCGTACCCCGGCGAAGAGCTCGGCGGCGTGCTCGGGCAGCAGCGCGCCGCGCGAGTCGGCCAGGTAGAGCCAGTCGGCGACGCCCGCCCGGGCGACGCGCTCGGCCGCCCCGGCCAGTTCCCCGGGTTCGTAGGCGGTGACGCTGATGAGGTTGAGCGAGCAGGTGACGCCGGAGGCGCGGACGGCCTCCGCCGCGGCGAGCACGTGGTCCAGCCTCTCCAGGAGGCAGGTCAGGCGGACCACGTCGAGCACCTCGGCGCGGGGCCGCAGCAGGGCGGCGACCTCGTCCGGACTCCTGCCGTTCACAGCGAGCATGGCGACGACGCGGGCCGGTCCGGCGTCCTCGCCGACCTGGCGCAGCAGGTCGGGCGCGCACCGGAGCGTGGGTTCGCGCCCGGGGTCGTCGCTGATGTAGCCGACCTCCACGTAGGGCACGCCCACCTCGCCGAGGACCTTGGTGTGCTCGCGCACGGTGGCGTCGGTGAAGCGCCAGTCGTTGAGGTAGCCGCCGTCGCGCAGGGTGACGTCCAGGATCCGGGGTCGCCGGGGTTCGGCGGCGGTGTGTCGAGCGGGCACGTCATGCCTCCTGACAGGCGCCGGGCATTCACCCTAAGTAAGTTGACCGATACCCAGGGGAATCAAACATCCCGCCCCGTCCGAGAACGCCCCGGGCCGCCCCTTCCGGCCCGGGAGGGGCCTCCCGGCTGTTTGCGCTGGTCGCCCCGGGGGGTAGTCGGGGAGCGGGGACCTTCGCCGACGGCGCGCGGGCCGCGTCCCCGGGCCCGCGAACCGCGCCGACGGCGGAGGGAGGACACGGGGGCACTCTTCTCGGGGGAGCTAGCGATGGCTGGATCAGAGGGCGCCGACCGGATGAAACCGCCGCCGGTGTCGGTCACGGGACCGGTCGCGCCGCCGGAGCAGCGGGGACCGTCCGACGAGTACGCGGGGACCGACCGCCTCGCCGACGAGCAGGAGCTGCTGGAGGGCGCCGACATCATCGAGGGCGACGACGGGGCCAGCTTCACCGTCCTGGAGCGCCAGACCTGCTTCAACCTGCTGGCCACGCGCGACATCGGGCGCGTGGCCTTCACCATCGAGGGGGACGCGGCGCCCACGGTCCTGCCGGTGAACTACACGATGGTCGACGGCGGCATCGTGTTCCGCTCCACGCTGGCCGGGGCCATCATGCGCCACGCGCGCGGGTACGCCGCCTTCCAGGTGGACAGCCTCGACGAGGAGCGCCGCGAGGGGTGGAGCGTGCTGGCCAGCGGGCCGTGCGCGTGGATCCGCGACGCCGCCGAGCTGGCGCGCCTGCCGCAGGGCGGCCTGCCCCGGCCCTGGGCCGAGGGGGAGCGCGACCAGGTCCTGAGGATCACGCCCGGCAGGCTGAGCGGACGGCGGATCCACCGGCGCTGACCCGGCGGCCCG
>NZ_QPFC01000831.1:0-1153 GCF_003427465.1 Nocardiopsis sp. TNDT3
GCCGGGTAGTCGGTGTAGCCGCGGTGGTCGCCGCCGTAGTAGGTGGCCCGGTCGGGGGCCGCGACGGGGGCGCCGGTCCTGATCCTGGCGGGCAGATCCGGGTTGGCGATCCAGGCCGCGGCCATCGCCACGGCGTCCGCCCGCTCCCGGGCCAGGGCCGCGATGGCGGGTCCGGTGTCGGTGCCGGAGGCGGGGTTGAGGACGAAGGTTCCCGGCCACTCCTTGCGCAGCGCGTCGGTGTACTCGGCCGAGGCCGACTCCGTCAGGTGCAGGTAGGCCAGTTCGGGACGGCCGCGCAGCCCGTCCAGGAGCGCGAGGTACTGCTCCAGGGGGTCGCTCTGGCTGATGCCGTTGAGCCTGCTGGCCGGGGAGACGCGCAGGCCGGTGCGGTCGGCTCCGACGGCCTCGACGACCGCGTCCACCACCTCCAGGGCGAAGCGGGCGCGGTTGGCGGCGCTGCCGCCGTACCCGTCGGTGCGCCGGTTGCTGCCGTCGGAGAGGAACTGCTCGATGAGGTAGCTGTTGCCGCCGTGCAGCTCCACCCCGTCGAAACCGGCGGCGATCGCGTTGCGCGCGGCCGCGGCGTGGTCGGCGAGGGTCTGGTCGATGTCGGCGGCGGTCATCCCACGCGGCACCGGGTGCGCGAGCTTCTGCCTGCCGTCGTACATGGACGCGCCCGAGGCGATGGGGGAAGGGCCGACGGGCAGGCCGCCGTCGGGGTAGAGGCTGGGGTGTCCGACCCGGCCCGCGTGCATGAGCTGGGCGAAGATGTGCCCGCCGCGCCCGTGCACGGCGTCGGTGACGCGCCGCCACGCCGCGATCTGCTCGTCGCTGTGCAGGCCCGGGGTGTCGGTGTAGCCCTGGCCGCGGACGCTGGGCTGGATGCCCTCGGTGATGATCAGCCCGGCCGAGGCGCGCTGGGCGTAGTACTCGACGGTGATGTCGCCGGGCACGCCCCCGCGGCAGCGCGAGCGGGTCATCGGGGCCATGAACAGGCGGTTGGGCAGGTGCAGGCGGCCGATCCGGACGGGATCGAACAGGTCGCTCAAGGCGGGCTCCGTGGTGTGCGGGTCGAGAGGGGTCATGCCCTCGGGAACGCACTCACGTTAGGAGGAACCGCCGCGGGGCCGTCGACCGGGTACGCACTTGGCCA
>NZ_QPFC01000832.1:0-1757 GCF_003427465.1 Nocardiopsis sp. TNDT3
CGTCTCGCCCGCCCTGTCCCTGAGCTGGCGGCCGACCCTGTCCGTGCCGCAGCCCCGCGCGGCCGAGGCCGAACCGGTCCGCTGGTGGCCGCTCGGCATCGCCCTGGCCGTGGCCGTGGGCCTGGCCGCCTACGTGTGGAACACCCACGGCGCGCTGCCCGCCGTCCTGCTGCTCCTGGGCACGGGCCTGGGCTTCACCCTGTTCCACTCCCGGTTCGGCTTCACCTCCGCCTGGCGGCAGTTCCTCGCCGTGGGCAACGGCACCGGCCTGCGCGCGCACGCCGTGCTGCTGGGCACCACCGCGACCCTGTTCGCGCTGGTCATCGGCACCGGAACCGGGCTGTTCGGCAACGACCCGCAGGCCTCGGCCGGACCCATCGGCATCGCCCTGTTCCTGGGCGCGTTCCTGTTCGGCATCGGCATGCAGCTGGGTGGCGCCTGCGCCTCGGGCACGCTCTTCGCGGTCGGCTCCGGCCAGTCGGCCATCGTCATCACCCTCGTCGGCTTCATCGCGGGATCGGTGATCTACAGCGCCGCGTGGCCGCTGGTCAACGACCTGCCCGCGCTGCCGCCGTTCCTGCTCTCCGACCACGTGGGATGGGGCGGATCCTGGGCGATCACCATCGCCGTGCTCGCGGCCGTGGTCGTGGGCACCCGCGTCGTGCAGAACCGCCGCGTCCCGCCGCCCGTGGGCACGCCGCCCTCGGCGCGGGGCCTGCTGCGCGTGGTCCGGGGCAGCTGGCCCATGATCGCCGGGGCCCTGGTGCTGTCGGTGCTCGGCGCGGCGGTGCTGCTGGTCTCCGGCGGCGCCTGGGGCGTCACCTCCGCCTTCAACCTGTGGGGCGCCAAGGCGCTCCAGCTGCTGGGCGCGCACCCCGAGACCTGGGCGTTCTGGAACCAGCCCCAGCAGGCCGCGCAGCTCGCCGGTCCGGTGCTCCAGGACAAGACCAGCCTGACCAACATCGGCATCATCCTGGGCGCCGCCGTGGCCGCGGCCGCCGCCGGGGCGTGGAAGCTGCACACCGGCCTGAGCTGGAAGCTCGTCGCCGCCGGGCTCCTGGGCGGCATCCTCATGGGCATCGGCGCGCGTCTGGCGGGCGGCTGCAACATCGGCGCCTACCTGGCCGGAATCGGTTCGGGCAGCCTGCACGGGTGGCTGTGGGCGGTCTTCGCCCTGGCCGGGACCTGGGCGGGGCTGCGGGCCCGCAGCCTGTTCGGCCTGGGCGTGCCCAAGCCGGGCGACAGCGTCTGCTGAACCCGGCCGCCGCGGCACCACTGACGGAGGGACGGGGAATGGACCGCGCGGAGCACGTGCACGACGTGGTGGTGGTCGGCGGCGGGCAGGCCGGGCTCGCCGCGGGGTACTTCCTGCGGCGGGCCGGGCTCGACTTCGCCGTCCTGGACGCGGATGAGGAGCCGGGCGGGTCCTGGACCGAGTACTGGGACTCGCTGCGGCTGTTCTCCCCCGCCGAGCACAGCATGCTGCCGGGCTGGTGGATGCCCGCCGAGGAGGGGCGGGAGTACCCGAGCGCGCGGCACGTGGCCCGCTACCTGGCCGAGTACGAGCGCCGCTACGAACTGCCCGTGCGCCGCCCGGTCCGCGTGGAGGCGGTCGAACGGGAGGACGGGGCCCTGCGCGTGCTCGCCCGGGAGGGGACCGGGCGCGGACTCCCGTCGGGGGCGCCCCGCTCCGCGGCGGAGCGGCCCGTGGACGGCGGCGGGCGGCCACCGGCCGTCCCCGGCTCCCCTGGTTCCCC
>NZ_QPFC01000833.1:0-4078 GCF_003427465.1 Nocardiopsis sp. TNDT3
CGCTCTGCCCTGGCAGGAGCGCCCGGGACCGGCCAACGAGCACACCGACCCTCTGCGGCCGGTCCCCGTCCTGGTGCTGCGCCGCGGTGCCGCCGACCTCGACCCCGGCCTCGGCGCCGCCGCCGGGCTCGACCTGTTGTGGCGGCTCGCCGAACAGGGCTGGTCGGTGCGCTACGAGCCCCGTTCCAGGGTGTGGGCACCGCCGACCACCGACCTGGGCGCGTACCTGCGCGCCTGCTTCACCTCCGGGGCGGTCGCCGGTCCCCTGGCCCGCCGCCGCGGCGCGCACGCCGCCGGGCCCGCGCTGTCCTGGCCGGGCGCGGTCGGACTCGCGCTGTTGTTCGCGGGACGGCCCGGCGCCGCCCTGGCGGCCGGTGCGCTGGGCGGCGCGGCGGTGACGGGCTCCCTCGTGGTGGGAGCGGGCACCCCGCTGCCCGAGGCGGCGCGACTGGCCGGGCTGGACCTCGCGCACACCGTGCGCACGGGCACGCGCGCGGTCCGCACGGCCTGGTGGCCGCTGGCCGCGGCGGCGGTGGGCGCGGCGGTGCTCGGACGGCGCGGCCGCGGGGCACCGGGCGTGCCCGCTCCGGCCGCCTCGGACCCGCTCGCGGGTCGAGGCCGGTCAGCGCGGCGAGGCGGTGCCGGCGGACGCGCGGGCCGCGTCGCCGCCCTGGCCGCGGGAGCGGCCCTGGTCGTGCCGCACGTGGCGGCCTGGCACCGGGGCAGGGGCGCCGCACTGGCCGGTCCGGTGACCTGGACGGCCCTGGGGATGGCGGGCGACGCGGCGCGCTCCCTGGGCACCTGGTGGGGGATCGCGCGGTCGGGTTCGCCCGCGCCCCTGGTGCCCCGGCTCGTGCCCCCGGCCGCGACCGGCACGGCACCGCGGGAGCGCTCCGGCGGGACGCGTGGTGCACGGGGACCCAAGGACGGGTCAACGGCGGCCGTGAGCCGGGCTTAACACCTCCGGGGCGGGGAGGGGCGACCCTTCCGGGCGGACCACGGGTGTTCTCCGAGCACTTCCGCGCCTTTCGTGAAACCGTCCTGTGGTGGTACCTGGGCCCGGGGGAGGGGGGTTTCGACCATGCTGCGCTAGATTACCGTTGAGCGACGCTTCTGGGGTCGTATGTCCGAATGTCAGGCCGCCGGAGGCGTGCCCACGGGGCTTGCGGGGTGTGTTTCCCCAGCTCGCGCCAGTTGTCGATTACTGTACAGAGTTATTTCATTGCAGAACGTGTGAAACTTGACAAATCGACTGCAATCGGGTGCTCAATTGGGCACTGTTGTCTTTTCTTGATGCAGTGTTTACCGTCGAGTGTCTAGCTCATCGCAGACTCTTGACATTCCGGTCACGGAACGTGAACCGGGCGCAAGTGTGTTTCGGCAGTCACCGGGAGCAACTCCCGCCGGTGGCCGTGGGATCGCGAAGGCTTAACGACGCCATCCACCGATGGCATCGTCCTCCTGGTGCTTCGGACCCCCGGCCACGGGCGCCCCCAGTAACGACCGCGCACAACAGGACGAGTGCCGGGCTCGGCTGTGAGGTTCGGAGATGGTTTTGGGCAAGTTCCTGGCCAGGCGGCTGCTGAACTACGTCGTGCTGATCTTTCTCGCGACGAGTTTCGCCTACCTGCTCGCCGCGACGAACCTCTATCCGCGCGGCTACTTCGAGCAGATGCAGCCGCCGCCGACGCCGGAGGCGGTCAACGCCCAACTGGACGCGCTCAACCTCAACGACCAGGCGCCGCTCGCCGAGCGGTACGTCACCTGGCTCGGCGGTGTGGTCCAGGGCGACTTCGGCAAGACCATCCAGGGCGGCGACGTCACCGACCAGATGTGGATGAAGGCGGGCGTGACCCTGCGCCTGATCACCGTCGCCACCGTCCTCGGCAGCGTGATCGGCATCGCGGTGGGCGCCTACGCCGCCGTGCGCCAGTACCGGCGCTTCGACAAGGCGGCCACGGCGGCCTCCTTCTTCGTGCTGTCGGTGCCCACGGTCGTCATCGCGATCGTGGTCCAGGTGCTCGCCGTCACGATCAACGACGGACTGGGTTTCCAGCTGCTGCGCTACTCCGGTGAGTACGCGGCGGGCTTCGACGGAACGTGGTGGGAGCTGCTGCTCGACCGCGTCCACCACGCGATCCTGCCCACGATCGTGCTGGCCGTCGCGCTCTTCGCCTCGTTCGCGCGCTACCAGCGCAACATGATGCTGGACGTGCTCAACGCCGACTTCGTGCGCACCGCCATGGCCAAAGGGCTCACACGCCGGAAGGCGCTGTTCAAACACGCACTGCGCACCGCGCTGATCCCCACCATCACCTACTTCACCTTCACCTTCGGCGCCCTCGTGTCAGGGGCCACCTTCACCGAGAAGATCTACGGCTGGCACGGCATGGGCGCGTGGCTGATCGACTCCATCTTCCGCCACGACGTCCACGTGGTCGCGGCCGTCTCCTGGTTCATGGCGATCACGATCATGGCCGCCTCCTTCCTCTCGGACATCCTCTACGCCTGGCTGGACCCGAGGGTGCGGGTGTGACCGTGTCCCTCGCCACCGCCCGCAACGTTCCACCGCGCACGACCGCGCCAGTTCGGCTGGAGACCACGCCATGAGCACGATCGAGAAGAGCACGGGGCACGGCAAGGCGCCGACCATGCCCCCGGCGCCCAACCGGTTCAAGGACGTTGTACGCCAGCTCATGGGTACCCGGCGGGTCATCGTCGGTTTCGTCATGCTCGTGCTGCTGGCGGTCTTCGCCTTCGTCGGCCCTCACATCAGCGGCTGGGAGGTGGGTCAGCGTGACTTCGGGGCCACACTCGAGGCGCCTTCCGCCGAACACTGGATGGGGACCAACCGCACCGGCCAGGACATCTTCACCCAGGCCACCGCCGGCCTGCAGAAGTCGCTTCTCATCGGACTGCTGGTCGCCGTGGCCTCCACGTGTATGGCCGCCCTCGTCGGCGCATTCGCCGGTTACTTCGGCGGTGTGACGGACCGCGCCCTGATGTGGGTCGCCGACCTGGCCCTGGTTCTGCCCAACTTCGTCATCCTGGCGATCCTGTCCAGGCACTTCGTCGGCCAAGGCGGCTGGTTCGTCCTGGTCATCCTCCTGGCGGCGTTCAGCTGGATGGTCACCTCCAAAATGGTCCGTGGTCTGAGCATCTCCCTGCGCGAACGCGAGTACATCCACGCGGCGCGGTTCATGGGAGTGCCCCCGTACAAGATCATCCTGCGCCACATCCTGCCCAACATGTCGTCCCTGCTCATCGCGGACGCCACGATCACGGTCAGCACCGCCATCATCGGCGAGACCGCCCTGAGCTACTTCGGCCTGGGCGTGCAGTCGCCCGACATCAGCCTCGGCATGGTCATCGCCGAAGGGTCGTCCTTCTCCACCACCGCTCCGTGGATGTTCGCGTTCCCCACGGTCCTGTTGGTGCTGATGGTGCTCGCCGTCAACATGATCGGGGACGGGCTGCGCGACGCCCTCGACCCGCAGTCCAAGTCGCGCCGGTCCTAGGGGGAGGCACACATATGAGCACCGACACCGTCGCGACCACCGAAGCCGCCAGCGCGGCACCCCTCGGCGACACCCCGGTCCTGGAGGTCACCGACCTCACCGTCACCTTCGGCGGACTCAACGGCAACCCCGACGTGCGCGCCGTGCGCGGAGTCAGCTACTCCGTCCGCCGCGGCGAGGTCCTGGGCATCGTGGGCGAGTCCGGCTCCGGCAAGTCCGTCTCCTCGATGGCCGCCATGGGGCTGCTGCCCGACCACGCCCGGATCACCGGCTCCGTGCGCCTGCACGGCGAGGAGATCCTGGGCCTGGACGACCGCGCCATGGCCCGCAAGCGCGGCAAGGTCATCTCCATGGTCTTCCAGGACCCGCTGTCCGGGCTCACCCCCGTGTACACGGTCGGCGACCAGCTCGCCGAGGCCGTCCTGGTCCACGACCCCTCCACCCCCAAGGCCAGGGCCCGCGCCCGCGCGGTGGAGCTGCTCGAACTCGTCGGCATCCCCAACGCCGAGCAGCGCTACCGCTCCTTCCCGCACGAGTTCTCCGGCGGCATGCGCCAGCGC
>NZ_QPFC01000834.1:0-1201 GCF_003427465.1 Nocardiopsis sp. TNDT3
CCGCGGAATCCCCGCGGACACCGGCGTTCCGTTCAGGGCGGCTGAATGGTATCCCTGACAGGATGACCGACTGGGATCTTCGCAAACTCCGCGTCCTGCGCGCCCTGGAGGAGTTCGGGACCGTCCGGGCCACGGCGGAGGCCCTATGCATGACCCCCTCCGCCGTGTCCCAGCAGCTGTCCTCCCTCTCCCAGCAGGTGGGGGTCGCCCTGCTGGAGGCGCACGGGCGGCGGGTCCGCCTCACCGACGCCGCGCACGCCCTGCTGCGCCACACCGACATCGTCCTGGCCCAGCTGGAGCGGGCCGAGGCCGAACTGGAGGGCTTCGCCCGGGGCGAGGCCGGGCACGTGCGCGTGGGCGCCTTCGCCACCGCCATCCCCAGCCTCGTGGTGCCCGCGCTGGGCGCCCTGCGGCGCGCCCACCCCGGCCTGACCACGCGGGTGCACCAGGCCGAGGCGGCCGAGGTCTACGACCTGTTGTCGGCGGGCGAGATCGACGTCGGCCTGTCCCTGGCCGCCCAGGCCCCCACCGGCCACGACGGCCGCTACGACCGGCGCGAGCTGCTCACCGACCCCCTGGACGCGGCCCTGCCCGCCCACCACCGCCTGGCCGACGCCCGCGCCCTGCGCCTGCGCGACCTGGCCGGGGAGCCGTGGATCTACGGGGCCTCGGGCCCCTGGCGCGACATCACCGTCGCCTCGTGCGCGCAGGCGGGGTTCGTCCCCGAGCAGGCGCACGTGGCCTCCGACTGGAGGGCCATCCTGGACATGGTGGCGGCGGGCATGGGCGTCGCGCTGGTCCCCCGGCTGGCCGCCGCGGACGACACCCCCGGGGTCAGCCTGCGGGTGCTGCGCTCCGACCAGCCCCGCCGCCACGTGGTCTCCGCCGTGCGCTCCGGGGCGGGCGGGCGCCCCCAGGTCGCGGTGGTGCTGCGCGCCCTGGCCGACACCGCCGCGGACCTGGGCGGCCCTTCTGTTCAGTTCAACTGAACAGAATGATCAGAAACTTTCGCTGGAAGTAATCGTTTTCTCTTGGGACTCTGGACATGTCCGACACGTCCACTTTTTCGGGAGAAACATGAGCGGGGCCCAGCCCACCGATCCACGTGCCTACAACGCCCGGCCCTACGCGGGCGGCGACCCCTACGCCGACTACCGGGACACCGACCTCGACTTCTCGGCCCTGGTCGACCTGGCCGAGA
>NZ_QPFC01000087.1:0-1726 GCF_003427465.1 Nocardiopsis sp. TNDT3
CCTCCAGCACGCACCCGCCCGCCTCCCCGGCCCGGCCGCGCACCGTCACCTCCGTGCCCGGGGGCGAGAAGGACGTGGCGTTCTCCAGCAGCTCCGCCAGCAGCCGCACGGTGTCCGCGCCCACCTCGCCGCGCAGCGCCACCGCCGGCACCGCCAGCACCCGCACCCGCACGTAGTCCTCGATCTCGCTGGCCGCGGCCCGCACCGCCTCGTGCAGGCGCACCGGCGCCAGTCCCCGCCGCACGGGGGCGTCCCCGCTGAGCAGCATCAGGTTCTCGGCGTTGCGCCGCATCTGCGTGCTGAAGTGGTCGATGCGAAAGAGCGACTCCAGCACCTTGGGGTCGGTCTCGGCGCGCTCCAGCGCGTCCAACAGCCCCAGCTGGCGGTGCACCAGCGCCTGCGTGCGCCGGGCGATGTTGCGGAACATGTTGCGCACGCCCGCGCGCACCTGCGCCTCCTCCACCGCCGCCGCCACGGCCGCGCGCTGGGCGTCGTTGAAGGCCTCGGCCACCTGCCCGACCTCGTCGGTGCTCTCCACCCGCAGCCGCGGCACCTCGGCGTCCACGTCCACGCTGCCGCCCGCGCGCAGCCGTGCGGTCACCTCCGGCAGGCGCACCCGGGCGTGCTCCAGGGTGGCCGTGCGCAGGTCCTGCAGGCGCCTGCCCAGGCGCTGGGTGGCGCCCACCGCGACCGCGGAGGAGACCAGGGCGGCCACCAGGGCGGGCACGCTCACCAGCAGGACGCTGGTGCGCAGCTCGGCCGACTGCGAGCGGCTGAAGGCGATGACCCGGTCGATCTGGCCCTGTTCGACGTCGCGCATGCGCGCGTCCACGGCCTCGGCGGCGCCCTGCCAGGCGGTGGCGTTGACCGGCACGGTGGCCCCGCCCCGCACGGGCATGGAGATGATGCTCTCCTGGAGCTGGTAGATGCGCTGCACCTCGCTGTAGGACTCCAGCTCGATGTAGTCCTGGCCGTCCTCCTCGCTCATCTCGACCACGACCCGGTCCCAGGTGTAGTGCTGGGCTCCGGCCGCGGCGGCGAACTGTGCGTGGGCCTGGACGGGGAAGGAGTTGGTGGCCACCGCGTGGGCCAGGACGGTGTCCTGCTGGTTGAGGAGTTCGCGGGTGCGCATCAGCGAGGTCAGGGAGCGCAGGTGCGGGGCCTGGGCGGGGTCGGCGCGCTCGACCTGGCCGTCCCACACGCGCAGGCCCTGTTCGATGACCTCGTCGTAGACGGTGGAGGTCTCCTCCAGGTCGATCTCGGTGGGGGAGGAGGCGTCCACCCGGGCGCGCAGGGTGTCGACGCGGTTGACGGCGGCGCGGAAGGCCAGGGCCTGTTCGGGCAGGTCCTGCACGTCGAAGGCGTCCAGGCTCCGGCTGAGGGCGTCCACGGCCTCGTCGGTGCGCTGGCGCGAGTAGGTCAGGTACAGGGCGGTGCGCTCGGTGCCCCAGGCCGCGTCCATGGTGGCGCGGCGTTCGCGCTGGAGCGCGCTGATGGTCTCCTCGACGGGGACGCCGACCTGTTCGGTGAAGGTGGCGGTGGTGCGCAGTTCACCGATGTCGCCGACGAGCAGGGCGGTGAAGGCGGCCCACAGGGCCAGCAGCACGGTGCTGGGGAACAGGACCAGCGTGATCATGCGGGCGCGAAGCGAACGGCGCTTGTTGTGGGGCATGGGCTCGCTTTGGGGGAGAGCGGCGGAGGCTACCTGCGGGGGTCCGCCGGGGTG
>NZ_QPFC01000009.1:0-9601 GCF_003427465.1 Nocardiopsis sp. TNDT3
GTGCGCGTCCGTGCGCGTCCGTGCGCGCGCGGGGAAGCGGCGCGGGACGCCGGGGCCGAGCGGGCGCGGCGACGCGCAGTGAATTCTTGGTTGCAGTTGGCTGTTTCGTCCTCCTGATCGGTTCTGAGGCGGTACGGTCGTTTCGTTCCGCCCGCGGTGTGGCCTGTCCCGCCGGGGCGGCACGACGGCCCAGGGGCGGCGCACGCGCCCTGCCGGAGCCGTTCCGAGGGCGCGCGTTCGACGTGAGGACCCGCTAGGGGAGGGGTGGATGAGCGGTTATGTCGCACGGGTGCGGCATGATGAGTCGCCCGGGGGCGACGTCGGCCTGGACCCGTTGGTGAGTTCGGCCGCCCAGCGCTGGGCGGCCGTGGATTCGCTGTTGCCCGAACCGGTCAACTTCGCTCCGGGCTCCTACCCCCTCCTGACCGTCAGCGACGAGGACGGCCGTGCCGTCGCCGCCGGAACCATGCACTACACCTGGTACCAGCCGGGCGAGGTCGGCCGGATATGGGGCGTGCCCGACCAGCACTGGCTCACCCCCATCGTGGGCGGACCCGACCCCGGCCGCGCCCTGGACTCGCTGCTGACCAGCTGGCGCGACCAGCTGGAGGACCTGCCTACCGGCACCGGCTCGGAGTCGGCGGCCCTGGTGAGCTGGCCCGCCCGCGACGTGTGCGGCATCATCCCGCTCCAGCGCCACGGTCTGCAGCCCTACACCGTGCTGGCCGCCCGCCAGCGCCGCCGCGGCGTGCCCCCGTCGCTGCCGCCGCGCGACGTGACCATCCGGCTGGCCGACCGCAGCGACCTGACCCAGGTGGTCGGTCTGCTGATGGAGGAGCACCGCTACGAGCAGCACTTCGGCGGGGTGTTCCTGCAACCCGACACCGCCGAGCAGACCCGTGAGGTGGCGGCCCGGGCGCTGAACCGCTCCCGGTCCTGGATCTGGCTGGCCGAGCGGCGCGGTCGCGCGGTGGGCCTGCTGTGGGTCTCCCCGCCCGAGCGTTCGCGCTGGGCCAAGTCGCTGGTCAACGCGCGCCCGATCGCGCACATCGGCTACGGCGTGGTGACCGCCGCGGAGCGCGGCAGCGGGATCGGTACGGCGCTGGTGGGCCAGGCGCACCAGGCGCTGGACAGCCACGGAGTGGGCGTCTCCGTGCTCAACTACGCGGCGATGAACCCGCTGTCGGGGCCGTTCTGGCACCGCATGGGGTACCGCCCGGTGTGGACGACCTGGGAGGTCCGCCCCGCGCTCGCCCTGCGCTGATCCGGGCAGCACGAAGCCGGGGGCCGGGGTGGCCCCCCGGTATCCAGTAGACCGCGCTCCCCCCGTCCCGCGCCAGCGGCGTTCCGGTGCCTGTGGACGACGGGGGCGCGGCCCGGTGCGGGCCCGCCGACGGGCGCTCCACTACCCTGTGCGCTGACGCAACGGCGCGTGGAAGGGGACGGACGATGGCTGCCAGCGACAGCGGGCCCGAGGGCGCGGAGCACGTCGAGATCGTCGAGGTGGGGCCGCGCGACGGCCTCCAGAACGAGGCGAGGACCCTCCCGGTCGAGGACCGCATCGAACTGATCGACCGCGCGGTGGCCGCCGGGGTGCGCCGGATCGAGGCGGTCAGCTTCGTCAACCCCAGGCGCGTCCCCCAGATGGCCGGGGCCGAGGAGGTCATGGCGGGTGTCACGCGCGCGCCGGGGGTCTCCCACATCGGGCTGGTCCTCAACCGGCGCGGCCTGGACCGCGCGGTGGCCGCGCGGGTGTCCGAGGTCAACGTCGCGGTGCCCGCCACCGACGGGTTCTGCGTCCGCAACCAGGGGTGCACCGTCGAGGAGATGCTCGGCACCCTGGCCGACATCGACGCCGCGCTGGAGGGCACGGGCATTCCGCTGAGCGTGACCGTCTCCACCGCGTTCGGCTGCCCCTTCGACGGCGAGGTGGCGCCCGAGCGCGTGGTGGAGGTGGTCCGGCGCATCGCCGACACCGGTGCGGTGGAGATCGCCCTGGCCGACACCATCGGCGTGGGCGTGCCCCGCCAGGTGACCGCACTCGTGGCCGCCGTCGGCGAGGTCGCGGGCGGACGCGCGCTGCGCTGTCACTTTCACAACACCCGCAACACCGGTTACGCGAACGCGCTCGCGGCCGTGGACGCGGGCGTGCGGGTGCTCGACTCCAGCCTGGGCGGCTTCGGCGGTTGCCCGTTCGCCCCCGCCGCCACCGGCAACATCGCCACCGAGGACCTGCTGTACGCGCTGCACCGCAGCGGCCTGCACACCGGGGTCAGCCTCTCCGGGGCCGCCGCCCTGGGCGGGTGGATGGGCGAGCGCCTGGGCAAGCAGCCGCCCGCCTACCTGGGCCGCGCCGGGGCGTTCCCGGCCTGAGGCTCCGGTGTGGTGTTCGTCGCCCGGCCCCCGCAGTCCAAGGCCCTGGACCCCGGGGCGCACGAACGGTTTCCGCGCGCCGCCGCGCGCCCCGAACCGCTGCGGGCAAGGCGATCACGCTGGTGACGTGAGGGAACCCGGGGGTGTACGGCGGTGTCCCCGGGTGTGGACATCCGGGGTGCCTGTTATCCTGGTGCCCCGTGGAGTCCGGCGGCCGGAGCGACGAAACCAACCGCCCGCAACCGGACCGCCGCACGGCCGCTCAGCCCGATCCGAGCCCGCCGTAGCCACTCAACCCACGGGAGCACCACTTTGGCATCCGCCGCGAGTACCAAGCACCTTTTCGTTACCGGCGGCGTCGCCTCCAGTCTCGGTAAAGGCCTGACCGCTTCCAGCCTGGGACGACTCCTGAAGTCGCGCGGCCTGCGGGTCACCATGCAAAAGCTCGACCCCTACCTCAACGTCGACCCGGGGACGATGAACCCCTTCCAGCACGGCGAGGTCTTCGTCACCGACGACGGGGCCGAGACCGACCTGGACGTCGGCCACTACGAGCGCTTCCTGGACACCGAGCTGTCCGCCACGGCCAACGTCACCACCGGCCAGATCTACTCCAGCGTCATCGCCAAGGAGCGCCAGGGCGCCTACCTCGGCGACACCGTGCAGGTCATCCCGCACATCACCAACGAGATCAAGGCGCGCATCTACGCGATGGACGCCCCCGACGTCGACATCGTCATCACCGAGATCGGCGGCACGGTCGGCGACATCGAGTCGCAGCCCTTCCTGGAGGCGGTCCGCCAGATCCGCCACGAGATCGGCCGGGACAACTGCTTCTTCCTGCACGTGTCCCTCATCCCCTTCCTCGGCCCGTCCGGCGAGATGAAGACCAAGCCCACCCAGCACTCCGTGGCCGCCCTGCGCAGCATCGGCATCCAGCCCGACGCCATCGTGTGCCGCTCGGACCGCCCCATCACGCAGAGCCTGAAGTCCAAGATCAGCCTCATGTGCGACGTGGACGAGGCCGGGGTGGTCTCCACCCCCGACGCTCCCTCGATCTACGACATCCCCAAGGTCCTGCACCGCGAGGGCCTGGACGCCTACGTCGTGCGCCGCCTGGGCATGCCCTTCCGGGACGTGGACTGGACCGAGTGGGACGAGCTGCTGCGCCGCGTGCACCAGCCCGACCACGAGGTCACCATCGCCCTGGTCGGCAAGTACATCGACCTGCCCGACGCCTACCTGTCGGTCAGCGAGGCGCTGCGCGCGGGCGGTTTCGCCACCGACACCCGCGTCAACATCCGCTGGGTGGCCAGCGACAACTGCGCCAGCCCCTCCGGCGCCGCCTCGGAGCTGGACGGCGCGGACGGCATCCTCATCCCCGGCGGCTTCGGCGTGCGCGGCATCGAGGGCAAGATCGGCGCCATCCGCTACGCCCGTGAGAACGGTGTGCCGCTGCTGGGCATCTGCCTGGGCCTGCAGGCCGTCGTCATCGAGTACGCCCGCGACGTGCTCGGGCTGGAGGGCGCCAACAGCACCGAGTTCGACGACAAGGCCGCCGACCCGGTCATCGCCACCATGGCCGACCAGACCGACGTCGTCGCCGGGGAGCGCGACATGGGCGGCACCATGCGCCTGGGCATGTACCCGGCCGCGCTGGGCGAGGGCACCGTGGTGCGCGAGCTCTACGACGGCAGCGCCGAGGCCTCCGAACGGCACCGCCACCGCTTCGAGGTCAACAACGCCTACCGCGCGAGGCTGGAGGAGGCGGGCCTGGTGTTCTCCGGGCTCTCCCCGGATGGCAAGCTGGTGGAGTACGTCGAACTGCCCCGGGACGCCCACCCGTTCTTCGTCGCGACGCAGGCGCACCCGGAGCTGCGCTCCCGCCCGACCAAGGCCAACCCGCTCTTCCGCGGTCTGGTCTCGGCGGCCCTGGAGTACCACAACTCCTGATCCGAGGGGCCGGGCGGGGCACGAGGCCTGAGAGGCGAGAACCCATGCCCAGTGACACCGACCCGGCCCTTCCCACGGGGGCGGACGCGAAGGTCGCGGACGCCCCCGAGTCGTGGCCGGTGGAGCGGTCCGAGGAACGCTTCCGCAGCGCCAAGTGCGGCATGCGTACGGACTGGGTGCGCATGGTCGGCAGCGACGGCGAGGGCACGACCGTGGCCGCCCGCGACTACATGGAGCACCCCGGCGCCGCCGCGGCCCTGGCCCTGGACGCCGACGGCCGGGTGCTGCTCCAGCGCCAGTACCGCCACGCCACCCGGCACACCCTGTGGGAGCTGCCCGCCGGGCTCATCGACGAGGAGGGGGAGGGGCCGCTGCGCACCGCCCAGCGCGAACTCGTCGAGGAGGCGGGGCTGCGCGCCGGGCTCTGGCACGAGCTGGCCGACTTCTTCCCCTCTCCCGGGTTCTCCGACGAGCGCATCCACGTGTACCTGGCCCGGGACCTGTCGGTGGTGCCGCCCGAGGAGATCGGCTTCGAACGCGAGCACGAGGAGGCCGACCTGGTCGCCGAGTGGGTGCCCCTGGAGGAGGCGGTCGCCCTGGTCATGGCGGGCAGGCTGCACAACGGCGCCACCGTCATCGGCGTCCTGGCCGCCCAGGCCGCCGCCGCGGACGGGTTCGCCTCCCTGCGCGAGCCCGCGGAGGACTGACCCGTGGCCGACCGGGCGGGTGAGGAGCGGGACCCGCTGGCGCGGGTGTGCGCCGCCTTCCTGGACCACCTCAGCGCGGAGCGCGCCCTGGCCGACAACACCCTCGCGGCCTACCGGCGCGACCTGCGGCGCTACCGCGCCTACCTGGCCGGGCACGGAGTCCTGTCGCCCGAGCGGGTGGGCCCCGCCCAGGTGGGCGACTTCCTGCGGGCCCTGCGCGAGGGCGACGCCGACCACCCGCCGCTCGGCGCCGCCTCGGCCGGACGGGCCCTGGCCGCCGTGCGCGGCCTGCACCGGTTCGCGGCCCGCGAGGGCTGGACGGACGCCGACCCGGCCGCCGAGGTCTCCCCGCCCGCGCCGCCGATGCGCCTGCCCAAGGCGGTGCCGCTGGCCTCGGTGGAGCGCCTCCTGGACGCCGCCGGACCGGTCGGGGCTCCGGCCTCCGGCGACCGCGCCGGGCTGCTGGCCCTGCGCGACCGGGCGCTGCTGGAGGTGCTCTACGGCACGGGCGCGCGCGTCTCCGAGGCGGTGGGGCTGGACGTGGACGACGTCGCCGACGCGGTGGAGGGCGACGACGCCGTGGGCCTGGTGCGCTTTCGCGGCAAGGGCGGCAGGGAGCGCGTGGTGCCGCTGGGCTCCCACGCCCGCCGCGCGCTCTCGGGCTACCTGGTGCGGGCCCGGCCGGGTCTGGCCGCCTCCGGCCGGGGCGGTCCGGCGCTGTTCCTCAACGCGCGCGGGGGCAGGCTCACCCGGCAGGGCGGCTGGGGGATCCTGGCGGCCGTGGCCGAGCGCGCCGGGGTCGAGGGCGTCTCACCGCACACCCTGCGCCACTCCTTCGCCACCCACCTGCTCGACGGCGGAGCCGACATCCGGGTCGTCCAGGAGCTGCTCGGACACAGTTCGGTCACCACCACGCAGATCTACACGCTGGTGACGGTCGAGCACCTGCGCGAGGTGTACGCGTCGAGCCATCCCCGCGCACGGCGCTGAGCGGGGACGCCGCCACGGGGGTCCGCGCGCGGTGCGAAGCGGAACAACCCGGTTGGAGGCTCTGATTTCCCCCAGGGGCGCAGGCGTGGGATTCTACCCGTACGTTTTGTTGAAGTGCGTCGTGTCGGCGTTCTAGAGTCGCCGCGCGGAGGTACGTTGCTGTCGACATATTGAGTTTCCGACGGCGGCCAGGGACAGGGGCGCGCGGCATCCCTAGCCGTGGCCGATCCGTAGGGGAGGTCAAGGGTTGTGAACTGGGACAACGAGGCTGCGAACACCGCACCTGTCGGCGAGGGGGAGCTCGCCGACCCGGTGACCAACCCGTGGGGGACGACACGCAACACGGGGGCTAACCTGCACACCTCAAGACCCGAGCGAGCCTATCCGGAGCCCGGGCCCGTAGATGAACACGGCCCGGCACGGATTGTAGCACTCTGTAACCAGAAGGGTGGGGTCGGCAAGACCACCACGACGATCAACCTCGGCGCCGCCATCGCCGAGTACGGAAGACGGGTGCTGCTGGTCGACTTCGACCCGCAGGGCGCGCTCTCCGTCGGCCTGGGCCGCCTCGATCCGCGCGAACTGGACCTGACCGTCTACAACCTGCTCATGCAGCGGGACGTGACGGTCGAGGACGTCCTGCTCAAGACCGACATCGACGGCCTGGACCTGATCCCGAGCAACATCGACCTGTCGGCCGCGGAGGTGCAGCTGGTCGGCGAGGTGGCGCGCGAGCAGATGCTCGGCCGCGCGCTCAGACCGGTCATCAACGACTACGACGTGGTCCTGATCGACTGCCAGCCCTCGCTGGGCCTGCTCACCGTCAACGCGCTCACCGCCGCGGACGGCGTCATCGTGCCGCTGGAGTGCGAGTTCTTCGCGCTGCGCGGTGTGGCACTGCTGATGGACACCATCCAGAAGGTCCAGGAGCGGCTCAACGAGGACCTGGTCATCGACGGCTTCCTGGGCACCATGTACGACCCGCGCACGCTGCACGCGCGCGAGGTGCTGTCCACGATCATCGACGGCTTCGGGGACAAGGTCTACGGCACGGTCATCAACCGCACCGTGCGCTTCCCCGACGCCACCGTGGCGGGCGAGCCCATCACCAGGTTCGACTCGTCCTCGGCCGGGGCCAACGCCTACCGGGAGCTGGCCAAGGAGGTGCTGGCGAGGTGGCCTCTCAGCGGTCACGGCGTGTGACCCTACCCGGGGCGGACGAACTGTTCTTCCGTCCCAGCGGCACCGAGGAGGTGCCGGAAGAGACCGAACGCCAGCACAAGGCACCGGAGCAGGGCAGCAAGGGCAGCAGGGGCGAGACTCCGTCGCGCTCCAACGGCACCAACAGGGGCACGTCCGCCGTGAAGGCGGCGCGCGCGCCCAAACCGAGCGGGCGCCAACGCCACGACGAGAAGATCACCGTCTACATCTCCGGGCCCGAACTGCTGGCACTGGAACAGACCCGGCTCTCGCTGCGCGCCGAGCACGGGCTGTCCGCCGACAGGGGCCGCCTCGTCCGCGAGGCCGTCGCCGTGCTGCTGGCGGACTTCGAGGAGCACGGATCGGCCAGCATGCTGGTACGCAGGCTGACCGAGGACTGAGGGCACGCGCACCGGTACCGGAGGGGGTGCCGGTTCGATGACGGAGGTGCCACGGGTGTCACCGGCGGGTTCTGGCCGGTGACACCCTTGTCCCATGAGGAAGACGACGCGGGGCCGGTGCCATGGGGGCTGAGGGAACGTCGGCGGACACCGTCGCGGAGGTGGACGACAACGCCTTCCAGGTGCACCTCGACAACTTCGAGGGGCCCTTCGACCTGCTCCTCGGGCTGATCTCCAAGCACAAGCTGGACATCACCGAGGTGTCGCTGTCCAAGGTCACCGACGAGTTCATCGCGCACATCCGGGCGCACGGCGACGACTGGGACCTGGACCAGGCCAGCAACTTCCTGCTGGTCGCGGCGACCCTGCTGGACCTGAAGGCGGCGCGCCTGCTGCCGCGCGGCGACGTCGAGGACGAGGCCGACCTGGCCCTGCTGGAGGCACGCGACCTGCTGTTCGCCCGGCTGCTCCAGTACCGCGCCTACAAGGAGGTCGCCTCCTTCATGCGGGCGCGGCTGGCCTCGCAGGGGCGCCGCTACGCGCGCGCCGTCCCGCTGGAGGAGCGCTTCGCGGGGTTGCGGCCGGACGTGCTGTTCAAGCTGGGCCCCCAGGAGTTCGCCGCCCTGGCGGGGATGGTCTTCACGCCCAAGGAGCCGCCCAGCGTCCCGGTCACCCACATCCACCAGGCCAAGACCTCGGTGAAGGAGCAGGGCGAGCTGATGGTCGCGGAGCTGCGCGAGCACGGACGGTTGACCTTCGCCCAGCTCACGGCCGCCTGCACCGGTACCTTCGAGGTCATCGCCCGCTTCCTCGCCCTGCTGGAGCTGTACCGGGCCGCCAACGTGGGCTTCGACCAGCCCGAACCGCTGGGGGAGCTGATCGTCTCCTGGACCGGCGGCGAGGGCGAGGTCGAGCTGGAGAGCGAGTACGACGAGGCCGACGGCGCCGGGGACACCGGCGGCGGAAGCGGGCCGGGGGAGACGGAGGAGCGCGGATGAGCGTCCGGGACACGGTGGGGAACCCGACAACGGAGGACCCGGCAGCGGGGGACGCGGCGGCCCGGGAGGCGGTCGGCGGAGAGGCCGCAGGGGACGGGGCCGAGGCGGGCGCGGAGGGCGCCCCGGCCACCCTGCGCCGCGACCTGGAGGCCGTGCTGATGGTCGTGGACCAGCCGGTGTCGGAGTACGACCTGGCGCGGGCCATGGACGTGCCCGTCACGGTGGTCGTCGGGGTGCTGGAGTCGCTGTCGCGGGAATACACCGAGCAGGGCCGGGGTTTCGACCTGAGGGCGGTGGCCGAGGGGTGGCGTGTGTACACGCGGCCCGAATGCGCCGACGTCGTCGAACACTTCCTCCGGGAGGGGCAGGAGGTGCGGCTCACCCAGGCCGCGCTGGAGACGATGGCGGTGGTGGCCTACCGACAGCCGGTCTCCCGGGGCAGGGTCTCCGCCGTGCGCGGTGTCAACTGCGACGGGGTTATGCGTACCCTCGTACTGAGGGGCCTGATCGAAGAGGCCGGACACGACTCCGAGTCCGGTGCGCTGCTGTATCGGACCACCTCCTATTTCCTGGAACGGTTGGGCCTGCGAGGCCTCGACGAGCTGCCTGATCTGGCGCCGTTCCTCCCCGACGACATCGAAGGTCTAGACGACACCGGTGAGCACACCTAACAACAGTTCCCGCGGTGCGCGGGACGACGCCCCGCGCGGTGAGCGCGGCGACTACGACAAGCGCGGCGGACAGGGCCGCGGCGACAGCCGGGACCGCCGGGACGACCGTCCCCGCGGCGGTTACCGGGACGACCGCGGCCCCCGGGGCCGCGACGACCGCGGCGGATTCCGGGGGGACCGGGACGACCGCGGCGGACGTGACTTCCGCGGCGGCCGCGACGGCCAGCGCGGCGAGGGCCGCTCCTTCGGCGGCGACCGCGACGGCCGCCGTTCCTTCTCGGGCGGTCGGGACGACCGTGGTGGCCGTG